>DASVUU010000367.1:0-5859 GCA_036386935.1 Cytophagaceae bacterium
ACTTAAAGCGTTCAATCGTTTCAATTCCATCTGGGAGCCCTTCTGAAATTACAGAGCGGCAAAAATTTGCAATAGAATTTATTGGAGATAATAAAATTTCCTCGTTTGAGCCTCTTATTGCTGCCTATCTGAAAAACGAAGGAGTAGATTATTTTATAAAATTAGCCGCTGCACGGACTTTGGTACAACTGGCCCCAGATAAAAACTTACCTCTTATTGAAAAAGAGCTGACCAATACTTCTGGTCCCTTGGATTACAAAAAAGAGCTAATTGCGATATTGGGAGAAACTTCATCTCCCTACGGAACCAAAGTATTGGAAAATCAGGTAAAGAACGGATCGAAGGACTTACTGCCGGAAATTGTAAAATCTTTGGCAAACACCACTCAAGGTAAAGACGTCGTTTTTAAGTCAATCAGAAATGGAGATATTTATTCAAGAATATTAATAGAGCCAGGTATTGAAGATCGCATTTTACTTAACGCAACTGAAAAGCAAAGAAAGGAATATATTGATTTAACCTCCAATTTGAGTTCTATAAGTGAAGAAAGAGAAATTTTGATCAGAGAACGTCTTTCAAAATTTAATTATTCTACACAATTGGTCGAAAACGGGAAAACAGCTTTTGTTCAAAATTGCTCTTCGTGTCATCAGATCAGAAAAGAAGGGGGTTTGATCGGACCTCAATTAGATGGAATTGGAAATTGGGGAGCACATTCCTTGGCTACGAAAATTCTCGATCCAAACAGGAATATTTCCGAGGCATTTAGAAACTACAGTATAAAGCTTAAAAACGGGAAAGTGCTAACAGGACTATACAGAAGGGATGAAGGAGCAACAATTGTGTTTGCAAATTTTACAGGGGAAGAGTTTACATTAGCAAAAAAGGATATAGCAGAGCAACAACCATCTAGATTTACTCTAATGCCAGACCACTTTCATAAAGTACTTGATCAAGAGAAATTTGAGGAGCTGTTGTCTTACTTGCTAAGCGTTAAATAAAGAAAGGAGTTCGTGGGTTTCGTGTAACCGTCAGAAGAGATTTGCGAAGTCAACTAACTCTTCCACAGATACGGAAATAGAATGTAGGACAAAGCACAAGAAAGAACATTTAGCGCCGACAAGATTATTATTTCATCCATGCTTACAGACCAGTCCAGCCCGTCTAGGGCATTTTTGGAGAGTCTTATCAGCATGAGTAACAAAGGGATTATCAAAGGTATGCTCAGAATTGCCATTAAGGTATTATTTCCAGGCACTTTCGAGGCTATTCCTGACATCAAGGTAAGGGTCGTTGCAAATCCGGTGGAGCCTAAGATGATTGCAAGGATAAAAAGAAGGTTGTCCTGAACAGGATTGTCTAGTACGAAGGAATAAAAGCTGTAGGCAAATAATGCCAGAACACCCATCAACATAATGTTGTAAATGATTTTTGAAATAATGATCTCTTCAGGGCCGGTCAACCAGTAATAATAAAGATTTCTCCCAGAGCCTTCCTGTCCAAAGCTTTTAGCAATCGCGTTGATAGCCGCGAAGACTATCACGATCCAGAAAAGCGCATTCCAGGTAGAAGGAGAGAGGCGTCCCGTCTTTACACCAAGGCCGAGGTAACAGATGAATATTGTAGAGAAAGTATATAACAAGATTCCATTAATAGCTGCACGATTTTTCCACTCGAGGTCGATTTCTTTTTTTACGAGGGAAATAATCTGCTTGATGGATGGCATATTAGAACATATAGCCCAAGGACGGGGCAACATAAATTGAAACGAAGAAATTGTTTTGTTGGTCCATATTGCCCTGCACTCCAAGCATGAGGTTGCCAATGATGTGTTTGGGTAGCAAGACAAGTTGGTAGCCTCCACCGATCCCAGCGCTAACTGGAAAGGGCCTTTCAAGCTTCCCCTTCGGATCTTCTGCTGTAGGTTTTTTCCAATGGTTGTGCAAAGTATAGGGCCGGACATTGCCATCGAAATAGATAAGATTGCCAAAGGCTACATTGCTTTGGATATAGAAACCGGTAGGTGCTTCATTTTTGAAATAGTATTTAGCAGCCAACTCCGCCCGAAGTCCATTGTTGACGAGATTTTCATTTTTCAAAATGGCATTCGCTTTTGCTTCATCTGTTCTGCCGAGCTTGCCAAGTAGATTTAAGCCAACAGTTATTTTACTAGTCAATGGGTATTCAAACTCTACAACCGCAGTTTTCCAAAATATGGCCGGAGATAATTTGATGTTTAGACTTTTACGTGTGGTGTTAGCTGGAGCGGTAGACGCACCCGCTGGCGTGGATGTCTGCGCACCTGCCTGGTATCCAAAAATGAGGATAAGCACAAAGCTGAGGAAGCTAGTATTATTGAAAACACGCATGGCTGCTAAATTAATGAAATAAATCGATGAAGGAGTTTTAACGGATTATTTTTGGAAAAGGTAAATAAGTGGTGCGGAAATTTGTCGGGGGAGCTGCGTGAAGGACAGAAGTGGTACCCCACAGGACCGCTTTTCGCGGGACGAGGAGTACAAACGTATGGCCTAACCCCGACCATTTTCGGTTGGGGACACGCCCAAAGCTTGATAATGCTTAAATAGATATTGCGGCGATTTTATTTATAAGAGAAGGAAATTATCTTTGCAGTATGACTGATAGAATAAAAAGCCTTTTGCAGGAAATTGAGGCCTATACCATACAAAGTAAAGAGCATATTGAAGAATTTAGGCTAAAGTATGTAAGCCGCAAAGGTCTAATATCAGAGCTATTCAGTGACTTGAAATCTGTTGCGGTGGAGCAAAAAAAGGCTGTGGGGCAGGAATTGAATAAGCTGAAAGAGGCTGCTCAGCAGAAGTTGGATGAAGCATTAGGTTCTTTGAGCGACAGTACTGAAAACGAGAATAATAACATTGACTATACATTGCCACCTATCCCAAATACATTGGGCTCGAGGCATCCTTTGACAATTGTAAAAGATAGGATAAACGAGATTTTTGCCCGTATGGGATTTAATGTAGAAGAAGGGCCAGAGATCGAAGATGATTGGCACAATTTTACCGCGCTTAACTTCCCACCAAACCACCCGGCGCGGGAGATGCAAGACACATTTTTCATTAAGCGAAATCCAGATATTGCGCTGCGTACTCACACATCGTCCGTTCAGGTGAGGTTGATGGAGCGGCAAAAACCCCCCATTCGTTCTTTGATGCCGGGACGAGTGTTTCGTAATGAAGCTATTTCGGCACGTGCGCATTGTGTATTCCATCAAGTAGAAGGATTGTATATCAATGAGAGAGTTAGTTTCAAAGACTTGAAGGATACGCTGTATCACTTTGTAAAGGAGATGTTTGGAAAGGACGTGAAAATGCGTTTTCGACCTTCCTATTTTCCATTTACTGAGCCAAGCGCTGAGATGGACATTACCTGTCTTATTTGCAAAGGTCAGGGTTGTAATATTTGCAAGCAGTCTGGATGGGTAGAAATAGGCGGATCTGGAATGGTCGATCCTAACGTTTTAATAAATTGTAATATTGATCCTGAAAAATATTCTGGATTTGCATTTGGAATGGGAATCGAAAGAATTACGATGTTAAAGTACCAAATAAAAGACTTGCGATTGTTTACTGAAAATGACGTTAGATTTCTGAGGCAGTTTACATCTCTAGATTGATGTCACCATTCTTATATAATCCTAAGTAAGTCCGTGTTTTCTGTGCATTCACTGTGCCTTCTTGTTTTTTAAATCCCACGGATCTCACAGATTTGCACGGACTGTTATCTTGTTAAAATAAGATACTCGGAAGCAAGTCCGTGTTTTTTCCGTGTATTCCGTGGGACATACTTTATTAATTTTTATTCTTCTATAGCAAGAGTTGGCTGATTGCTGTAGTAGTTATTCTTAAACCAAAAGTAAGCTAAGATAAAATTCAATCCCATCACCAAAAACCCTCCATTAAACATAATCGCGAAAAATATAACGGCCATAGCTATGCCTAGCTGATTGTTATATTTATCAATACTGTTAACGCCGTATAGTCTACTAAAGGCTGCGACTGCAATACTCAAAGCAAGAACAAAAGGTAATGCTCTCATCATAATATCATATTGCGAAGGCGCAAAACGCAGCAGGATCAACACTTCAGGAAGCAGGATCAAGAATAATATAAGAAGATGTTTGAAAAATTTCCTTTCAATCGAAATCGGTAATTGATTAAAATTTTGCATCTGAATTGTGTCGAATTCGAAATATTCTTTAATAACATTCATGTGAATGGCCGCTGCGGCGAGTACGCTAATTAATAGCGGCCTGAGATCCTCAGTGCCAACATTGAAAATATACATAAAACCTATGAGGAAAATCGTAGAAAGAAATTTGGTAACTAGTAAGATTAGCCCCTTTTCCTTTAGAAGGTAAAGACAGAAGAAGGCCCATGAAGGTGTTGTTTTTTTTGCTACAAAATTGTTGGTGGTTCTTTTAATGAATCCTTTGTATGGGCTTGAAATTTTATGGCTAATAATTGTGCTTGAGATAACTATTCCGAAGAGGAAAAACAATCCAACCAACAGGACATTGATGAAAGAATTGACTTGAGTGGCTAGTATGGCAACAAACACCCCGTACGCCAAGATCGGCAGCAACAAAGCCAATTGCAGAGCCAAGAGTAAGGATACTTTTAGGTAGAGGCTAAATAGGGAAATGTTCAGTAGGAATTGGTATGCTGGATTCCTTATTTTCTGAATGGTAAAGTGCGTGGTGTATGAGATGTAAACGATCCAGACAATGTAATATTCCCACATGATCCGGCCCGTGAGCAGCTGCTTTGCAATGGAGATATGCTCTATGGATCGCAGGAAACCGAAGCAAAAGTAGATAAGAATGAAAAGTGGAATCAAATTCTCGCGGTAAAACTCTGCTGAAACGCTTCGGAGAAGCACTTTTGTTACATTACTCAAGAGATTAGTTTTAAGGTTTGACTTTGGACTTCGTACACATTGTCTATGCTCAATTGGGCCTTTTCAAAATCTTGATGGGAAGAGATAAGAAAAGAGGTATCTAGTTCGCTACGGTATTTCTTGATAAGTTTGATCATAGCTGCCACTGCAATAGTATCAATGGTTACAAGAGGCTCATCAAGGATGATCAGTTTGGGTCGTCCAATAAATCCCATCACGAGAGATAACTTTTTAAGCATCCCAGAAGAATAGCTCCCGACGGGGTGAAAGATAAAGGCACTGATATCTAGCGCAGCTATTAAACTCTCCACCTGCAGGTTATCTGCCTTTCTAGCTTTTGCAGTAAATTGTATCAAATCATTTCCTGAAAGGAAGGCTGGATACAGGGGTTCGGCTTCGCTATAATTGACGAGTCTTCGGTAGGGGACAGGGTCTTTTTTAAGATTTGTACCTTCAATCTCTATTTCTCCTTCAGAATATAAGATTCCTGAAATGCATTTGAAAAATGTCGTCTTTCCAGAGCCATTGATTCCTTTGATCCAGTGGATGCCACTAGGAATGTTCATTTCGGGGATTTCCAAAATCGGTTGGTTGTTGTAATGTTTCTTAAAATTTTTGAGAGAAAGCATAAGCAGTAAACTTATAGAAAAAAATAGTATATAAAACCGTCAACGGGAATTGGCGCAGTTTCTTATCCAGAGTCTATCGAAACAATTATGATTGAAGGTCTAGGGAATAAGGGCCTCTTTATTCATGATCTACAGCCTATTTCATCCCACGGATTTCACGGATTTGCACGGACTCTTATTTGATTAAGAATATCATACTCATTACTAATTCCGTGTTCTTTCCGTGTAATCCATGGGACCTCCTCCTTTTATCCCACCAAATTCACGGATTTTCATGGATAATTCATTT
>DASVUU010000368.1:0-4005 GCA_036386935.1 Cytophagaceae bacterium
TTTCCAAATCCCCTGCCCTAAAATATCCGTTTAAATATTCCCCTATTTCAAAAATTCTTCATTTCCTTACTTTGTCTGCTTGGAATGCAGCCTATCATAATCCGGCACATCATTAAGCCAAAAGGGCAATAAATTGAGGCATTAAATCTACGCTTGAGAGAATTTTAATTGAAGTTCTAATTAACTTTATTCATATTTTTTATAACATTTACACCAATAATTTCTTTTATTTGAACCTTCATTTTAATTATTCGAAACCTAAAAAAGTCAACTATGAAAAAATTGTTACTCATTTGCATCATCTGTGCCACAGCATCTTTTAAGATTTTTGCGCAAGAACCAGTGATAATTGATTTTTCGCAGCCACTATCAGCTGGAGCATACCCATGGACTTTTAGCTATGGTACAACTAGCACAGGCGGGAGTGTCTATGCCGTAACTAAGCCGACAGATACTACACTTGCAATTAGTGCAACGGAAGCTAAACTTTACGAATCAGGTTTTGGGCTTATTGCTCCAGGGCTAAATGCTACCCCAACTGGTACCCCGCGTAATGTAGATATTAGCGCACAGCCTACAATTAAATTCAAAATTAAGTCAACTGTTAATTTTAATCTTCACGTTCTAGTTACAGATACCTTAGATAAGAAGTACAATAAACATAAGGAAAATTCAAAAACCATTGTTTTTAATAACATCCCGGCTGACAACGAATTCCATGAGTATGTTTACACATTCACTGCTCAAGAGTTGGAGTTAAAAACAGTTGCCGGAGATACTACGACAGGTTTGATGGCTTCGGCCATTGGAAATATGCTATTATGGTTTCAGCCTATTGCGCCTGCCGCTTCAGTAACAGGTGTCGTTACATTTGACAGAATTGCTTTAGGTGAGGCACCGATGGTTAGTAACATTAGAGATTTCTCCGAAATTATTTCTTCGTCAATTTTATTTCCAAACCCTGCTTCAGAAACTACTACTCTATCGCTTAATTTGAAAAATTCAGCAAATGTAAAAGTATCTGTAGCTGACATCACAGGAAATGAGTTGTTCGTACTTGCAGAAGGATATACGCAAGAGTTGAACAAGGAAATAAATGTTTCTAATTTGAATAAAGGAGTTTACATGATTAACTACTCTGTTGATAATAAATTGGCTGGGACCAAAATGTTATTGGTGAAGTAATAATCGCACTTTTTGAAGGCAGTTTGGATTTTCAAGCTGCCTTTAATTTTTTTAATATAGGCCAACATTCGAGTTCAATTTTTAGCTTGTTGAAACAATGCTTTAAACGCTCTTGACAAGACCTATGGCTTTCCAACGCATTCCTCCACCTTCGAATACCTCTTTATTCTTATCTTATCGATTTCTAATAACAAACTTACTATTGCAGCTGCTCTATTATAAATTTTGGAAGTGAGCAAATCGCTTAAAAGTTGCCATAGGTGAATCTATAAGGATAAATGCAATCGGTCTATTTAGTGACAATTGCTTTCCTTGTAGAATCTGGTTGGCGGCTACATGCGAAAGCCCAAGTCGTCCTACACATGTAAATTCAGACGGTTAGTGGATTATAAAACAGGCCTTTCTTAAACATCGCTGTAGCTGCGCCATCATCTGGTTCAGAAAAAAGTGCCCAACACCTTCTAACGGTATACTTGTAAGATAATATGCTATTCTTAACACACAGTCGAAACTGAGAATTTAGCTGAAAGTATTGATGGTATGGTATTCTAACGGATAAATCGATCCTCTAATATCCGTATTCTGGCCACCGTTGAAAATCCATACATTTAAAAATTAAACTACGCAACTCGTGTCGGAGACACTACAGTTCATTATAATTCGTAGAGCGCTTCGCAACTCTAAGAATAGTGGGGACTCCACTGAATAATAAAAGCCTGGATAAAGATTTTTACTTTCACGTTTCTATTCGCAGGCTACAAACTTGCCCTATTTTAGGTTTAAGTTACGCTGCGCTAAACTTAGACCAGGTGTGACACTACAGTTCATTTATAATTCGTAGAGCGCTTCGCAACTCTACGAATAGAGGGGATTTTATTTTTGATTCAGTGCTAGAAAGCATGACCTCTGCGGTAAAATCAATTATGCCTAATTTCAATTTTAGTGAGGATCATATATTCATTCTACTATGATTAAGCTTCAAAAAAATTATCAGAACCTACAAACCTACAGCCTTCCTAATGGGATTGGCCTTGATCAATGTAGAGTACTTTGTCCAACATGATTTTAAATTATGGGATTCCTTTCGCCTTTTGTTGATTGATTTCTGCTGTCTGGCACTATTGGATAACCAAGATAAAAGAATACTTAGAAGGGCACTCCAGGCTATCTTTTCTAACGCTCAACTTCAAATAGGAATCTCGAGATTGGTCTTCGTGTGGGTTACTAGATCCTTGGGTTTAATAAGCGCTCTATGCTTTTCCCTTCTAGCTTTTACCAATTATTTACTTCACCCCAATTTCATACACATAGGCATCTTGCTTGCTGGTGCTATCTTTTACTTCTGGTACTATAACTGGATGATCGATTCTACTCCACCCCTAGATCGAAGAATAATAAATTGCTTTAGAAAGCATAAAAAATAAAAGCCTGGATCACTCCAGGCTTTTCTACTCTTACTCCCCTACATCAATACTAGTTTTTGTTAGATGGAGGACTTGGCATATCTGAAGGATAAGCAACCTTTTTTGTCATGGGAACTGAATAATAGCCATCATTATCATAAGACTTTCGCTTAATATCATCATATAGTGGGGTTTTCAAAACAGAATAGCTTACATTAATAGTCTTAAAATCATCTTTGACTCTATAGGTGATGTTATTATGAAAAAATAATTTCAGACTATCATTCTTAAAACTATAAATAAACGGTTCTAAGCCTTTTACCACGTCAATCGTATCTTTCCTGTCTTTAACCCTATCTTTATTGGCTGATATAATACTAATTTGATAATCATCAGTAATCCCCCAATTCAATGAATTGATATATATTTTCTCTCCTTTACTAGATATTATTTCTACAGTGTTAAAAGTATCCTTCACAGTTGGAGAGCATCCCAAAAACAATGCAAATACTAAAACGCTTTTTACTATTCTTTTCATCTTACTTTTAAATTTCCTGCCTTAATGCCCTCTATAATTCTTCTCCCTGAATAAGTTTGTTCCCCGTAATAAGGTGCGGGGCCAAAAGATGCTCCATAGGTCATAATTTTCACTATGTTAGCTTTTGTCAATTCACCTACTTGATAAGCTCCGGCAAGTTTCATATATGTTTCTCCACTGATATGATATCCTTGAAAAGTCCCAGTAACACCATTCATACCTGCTAAGTAATTACCGGCTGAACGTGCTGTTGCATATTCTCCATTTAAAAGCCTCCCTGTCATTGGGCCCTCTGGCGCCCAACTTTTATTGTTTTTTATATCTAAAGCTTGATAAAGCTTGGATTCATTCATTGTTACAGTCAAATCCTGATTCTTGGCGCGGTTATTCCCCCAGTCAATTAAGGGTTTCCAACTTTGACTTTCCCCGAAATGTATCGTTCCTTCTGCATTGTTAGTTCCTGGCTTTATAAATTCATCCCAATAAGCAGTTGTCCCCATTTTAGTCCCTCCTGCAGAAGTATTTGTAGCCGAATAATTTTTTTCAAAATTCTTCATAGCCTCGTCTCCTGTTCCTTTATGTTTATAGACCCCTAAATCCCCATCATCTTTTACGGCAATAACCTTCCCGTCTTCATCAGTATGGGTAGACGGAGGCATAGGCATCATTCCTGTAGGATCAATAAACCTCAATGGATTATTATACAAAAAGTGATACGGCGTATGATCAGGTTGTAACTCTGCTAACGGATCTACAGAATGCCACCCCTGTACACCTTTTCCCCTAGCCCTAATCCTTCCTACACACTAAACTCAAAGAACTTCTATGGCCCCAAGGTATGGTTTTTTATTTCATTTGAAAAAATTTCAGTTGAAAGAA
>DASVUU010000369.1:0-2857 GCA_036386935.1 Cytophagaceae bacterium
AATTTGAGAATAGTTTAAGATAATCCCGACATGTACCACCTTTCCTTGTGGACTTGAAAAATAGGCAAGGTCGCCAGGAGAGTGATGGTCAAAATTAACGATTGCGCCACATTCCGCTTGGTTCCAAGAGTCGCGAGGAAGTTTGTACCCGCACATTTTATAAACTTGTTGCACAAAGCCAGAACAATCAATTCCAAAGTGGCATTTTCCTCCCCATAAGTAAGGAGCACCCAAATATTGCTTAGCAATTCGTTCTATGTTTGCATAGTCCTTTGTATGCCTTGCGTAGTGCAATTCGCCTTGAAATTCTGACCTGTCATTTCCCAAGTCTATAATTCCATTATGGTAAAAGGGGACAATACTGCCCATTAAAATAGGAATAAACCTTCGTTGGTTTTTGACTAGACCTATGAGGTCCTTGCAAAAGGGAGCCGGCAAACTATTTAATTCGTCGAAATATTCTCTGGAAATCTCCTTGTACTGCTTAAAGTCAATCCACCCCCTATAGCCGTCAAACGCAATTTCGACGTAGACCCATTTTTGGTCAGGGCTTTTAGATTCTATGGTGAAACTATCGCCAAATAAGAGCTGAGAGCCCATTTCAGCTTTATCTGAGGGCTCCATCCTGACTGGGACAACACTGAGATTGCAAATGCCAAAGGTCATAAGATATTGATTATGGTTAGCTAGAAGTCTTTGACAAATTTCACTAGGCCGAGGGAGATTCGTTCTACTTTAATCTAACAATTTTCTCTAATTCTCTCTTCACATCCTTAGATTTTATATCCTCCCTTTTGTCAAATAATTTTTTCCCCTTTGCCAAGGCTATTTCTAATTTGGCAAATCCTCTATCGTTTGTAAAAATTCTGATGGGAATAATTGTCACACCATTTTCTTCTGATTTACCTAAAAGCTTATTCAGCTCCTTCCTTTTCATAAGCAATTTGCGCTCGCGCATTGGCTCATGGTTGTAGTGGGTTCCCTGGTTGTATTTAGAAATATGAAGACTTTTCACAAATAACTCGTCTCTATTAAAAAAACAGTAGGCTTCCTGTAGATTTACCAAACCCATTCTAATAGACTTTATTTCAGTTCCTGAAAGCACGATTCCGGCTACGTAAGTCTCGATGAATGAGTATTCAAACGAAGCTTTCTTATTTCTGATATTTATATTATTGGAGAATTTGTCTTTCTCTTTTTTTACCGCCATACTATTATTAAAATTTCATTCTCGGGTCTGGCACAGAATCCAAAGCGCCGAAATCATTGTTCAAAAAGCTAAAATGTGCTGCCATTGCAATCATTGCCGCATTGTCTGTGCAATACTCAAACTTTGGCACAAAGACTTTCCAGTCCAGCTTCTCCCCTTCCTCTACTAACCTTTTCCTTAGGCCACTATTCGCAGAAACTCCGCCGGCTATAGCAATGGTGTTTATTCCTGTTTCCCTCGAGGCTCGCCTCAATTTATTGAATAGTATATCAATCAAAGTTTTTTGTACACTGGCACAGATGTCATTCAGATTTTCTTTTACGAAGTCAGGACTCTTGGCAGTGTGGTTTCTCAGAAAGTATAAAAAAGCGGTTTTGATTCCGCTAAAAGAATAGTTTAAACCAGGTGTCTCCACGCCAGGAAATTTAAATGCTAAAGGATTACCTAGATCCGCATATTTATCGATTAAAGGACCACCGGGATATGGCAAGCCAAGCAGCTTTGCTGTTTTATCAAAAGCCTCCCCTACGGCGTCGTCCTGTGTTTCCCCGATTACAACCATCTCGACAGGGCTTGAAACTAGCACTATTTGCGTGTGTCCCCCACTTACAGTCAGGCATAAAAAGGGAAATTCCGGGCTGGGTTTGTCGATAAAATGAGCCAATATGTGCGCCTTCATATGATTCACTTCTATTATCGGTATGTCCAATCCAAAGGCTAATGCCTTAGAGTAAGATATTCCAACTAATAAAGACCCTAATAACCCTGGTCCCTTGGTAAATGCAACTGCTTTTAGCACAGATTTTGTTATATTTGCATCCGAAAGCGCTTTCGTCACAACAGGAATAATATTTGCTTGGTGGGCTCTTGATGCCAACTCGGGAACTATTCCTCCATATTGCTCGTGAACTTTCTGTGTAGCTATGACATTGGACAATATACTGCCGTTATGAATTACAGCGGCACTCGTCTCGTCACACGAAGATTCTATTGCTAATATGGTAACATCCATAAATATTTGAAGCAGCAAACTATTGATAAACGGAAAATACTAAAAGGCTTTTTAAAAGGATTCCTTTTTTTGGCAATCATACTTTTTGTATTGCTGGGATCTCTCATGGTTGCCATTCAAATCCCGTCTGTTCAACTCAAAATAGTCGACAAAGCTACTGACTATCTTTCTAAAACTCTAAACGTCCCCGTAAAAATCCAAGGAGTCGACATAAGTTGGTTTGACAGGGTTGTGATCGAAGGATTAGAAGTGAAAGATCCTAACGGTAAAAAAATGGTTTACGTGGGGGAAAGCGTGATCGACTTTGAGATTCTATCCTTAGTGGAGGGAAGAGTAATTGTACAGGAAATAGTATTAGAAAACGGTATAGTGCGTCTTTTTAGAGACCTAAAGGGCGCGCTAAATATGAACCAGTTGATTGCTTCTTTGGAAAAGCTAGCCGGACCAAAGACCGATACCTTACCGCCCAAGCCGTTTGTAATCCCCGAGGTCGAATTGAAGAATATGGCTTTTCGGTACAATGACCTAAGAGAACCCACCATTCCTGATTTCGATCACTTTCACTTTGGCTTTGATAGCATTTATGCGCAGGTGTACAATCTTAAAGCGATTGCGGATACTTTCCAGATCGACGT
>DASVUU010000370.1:0-3329 GCA_036386935.1 Cytophagaceae bacterium
GTGAAAGAATAATATTACAACAACTTCTATCATTAATTAATAACAAAAATTAGCTCAAAGTGCTCAGGACCGCACGGATGGTTTAATACTACTAAAGGTTATAATGCGGTAAATGCCTAGTATTATATAACGGTCAAAATTTATGTTCACGCAAATATTCTATTATGAATTTAGAAAAGATTTATATCACGCTCGTAATTTCAGCAGCCTTACATTGTACTTGCTTTGGGCAAAGAAATGTTTACGACAACGATAGGGGAAATTATTACACTTATCCCTACAAATTTGATTTTTCTCAATATGGCGGCTATGGTGGCCAACCCAGGCAGACTAACAGTATTCAGGGCATCTGGAACAAGATGAGGGAAGAGACTGTAAAGTCTACCCATGCAAGGTTTCAGCATTTTGAACCAGGCGACACGGTAGTAAACAATTTTCCATTTAAGACTTTTTCAGATTTTTCTATGAATGAAAAGTCGCAAAATAGGTCTGGCCTTTGGGTTACAAAGACAGTGGGCAACCATACATCTAACGTCCAGTTCACCTACACCGGCGAAGCGTTTGAAGGAAACCCTCTTTTTCCAGTGGTGCATTTTGGCGACAGAAGATATGTTAAATTCTTTGCTAATGAATACTGTAGGTCCATACTAAATGGTGAAATAACAAACGGAAAGCCACTCGACGAACCTTATGGCCCGCTATGGAAAAATATAATAGTTGGTATTGATAATTATGATTGGAACTACAACTCTTATGGCTACAGTGATATCAGTGGCAATTTTCAATATGGGTCCGGATTTAGTTGGGACAAACCGTATCCCCAAAATATGGGAGAGCTTACAAATGCGGTCACAAGTTTTCAGTCGCAACTTAAAAAATATGCACCGGATGTACCAATTATGGTAAACGGTGGTGGAATAAAGGACACTAATACTTATGACAAATTATTTAAGGGTCTAGAAGGTAAATTTTTTGAAGGATTTATGTACTATTTCGAACAAGGATACTGGGATAGGCTGCAAATCTATTGGCAACTACAAAGTGCCAGATGGATGGATAGGCACAATAAGATTACCATATTTCAAGCAGGCTTGCCTGACACTTATAGTTTCAGCAGCCCTGGGCTAAAGGACGTGATAAGAACTATGACGTGCGCGTATCTTATAGCTCGCGGACAAAACTCCTTTTATGGGCTTTCTAGGGACACTACAGATTATGATTACTGGGAAATCGAGCCTAAGCATTACCAATATCTGAAAAGCTGGATGGGCATGCCACTTGCCCCTTTTGAAGTCAAGTATGAAGACAATGACCTGGCTTATGGCCTTTATAAAAGAAAATATGCTGGTGGATGGGTTTATTTAAACCTAACTGGAAAGGAGCAAACTATAGGTTTGAATGGCACCTTTTATGACCGAGAAGGTAAAGCAATAACATCTATCACAATTCCCGATTTCAGGGGCGATATAGTCCGATTATCGCCACAAGACATTCCAGCTATGGTATCTATCAACAACAGATACTCCGATACAATCTCTGGAAATATCACGGTTCAAATTGCTAGCCCAACACCAAATACTGAGATCAGGTATACAACTGATGGAAGTGTTCCCACGAATACTTCGACATTATATGCTGGCCCTATTGTTCTTAATAATACAGGCACAGTGCGAGCTATTGCAGTGAAAGTTGATGATCCAAAAATAATTAGTTTTGTAAATACCGCACGTTATAACATAACTACCACTAAACCTACAGTCAGTTTTCATTTCGTTTCGGACACCGTCAGCGAATTTTTAAAAAACGGTTATGCCTTAGTAGCGCTAGACAATTTATCTGCAACTTCGGCAAAGGTAAAGTTTAGTGTCTCGGGAGCGGCTACAAACAAGGCTGACTACACATTGACCGATGGGATTGTAGAATTCAAGCCATTCGAGAAGTACAGAGTAATTAGGATACCAATAATCGATGACAAATCAATTGAAAATATTGAAAACGTTCGACTCACTCTCTACTCGGTAGATGGTGCGGTACTTGGCAGGAACACTGTATTTGATTATTACATCCAAGACAACGATGGGATTTTAACTTCTCTATCTTCTGACTTTAGGGGGGAGAATAATTTAAGAATTTGGCCAAATCCGGCCAAAAATGAGCTGTTAATTGAAGGATATCTTTCAGCCAATACTACTTATGAAATAGCATCTGTGGATGGTAAAATACTGAAAACAGGGCTTATAAATAATCAGACAGTCCGGGTCGAAGATTTTGAAGCAGGATTATACATCATAAAAATAAAAAATGGTGCGACTGAGGCAGTGCAAAGGTTTGTTAAGGAATAAAAGCTAGACTACAATGACAAAAATCAAGATACTGTTTGTATTGGTATTGCTCTCTCAATAATTGGATGCAAAGCCCCCTGCATTTCCGTGCGCAGAAGGATTTGGTGCTTTTGCAACAGGTGGCCGCGGAGGAAAGATTATTTATGTGACCAATACAAATGAATCTGGTCCTGGAAGCTTAAGGGCTGCCGTTGAAACCACCGGGAAAAGAATAATACTTTTCCCGGTATCTGGAATAATAGAAAGCTCGATAGAATCACTATAAAAAATGGTGATGTTACAATAGCTGGGCAAACGGCGCCAGGGATGGTATTTGCCTCAAAGGTGGTGGACTGTCTGTTCAAGCTTCTAATGTGATCATAAGAGGTATACGTGCTCCGCCAGGTGCAGGAAAAAAAGGCCCATGGCTCGGAAATAGGGATGCCATAGAAATAATAGCGCATAACGGTTATAATGTTGTTGTAAACCATTGTTGCTTTAGTTGGGCCGTTGATGAAAATACAAGCACATGGCATATCAATGGTCCCCAACAGACACAGGTATTGAGGGACCTGTTACTGGGGTGGAAGAGGCCAAAATCGATGACCAATCCTCGTTTGCAATATACCCAAACCCCGCAACGGAGAATATAACAGTTAAATTTGAGAATGATTTAACAAACACTGCTATCAAGGTAGAGATATTTGATATGACAGGAGTCAAAATTTATGATACCGGTAAAGTAATTGTGAGACCAACTCTTGACTTAAATATCTTGAAATAGGCTACAGGTTTTTATATCATGAAAGTAGTAAGCGGATCTGCGAGTGTCACGAAGCCTTTTATTGTAAAATAGCATTTCAAATCAACACACTATCCTACCTAGGACTAAACGCAGTTAAATACGGCGAGTAGTGTGGAGGCTATGACAGCAATTACCCTTAGAGTTTATAAACTGGCCATGAACCTCACAACGATACTAGACCTAGCGATTGGAAGTTCGTGTTT
>DASVUU010000371.1:0-1528 GCA_036386935.1 Cytophagaceae bacterium
TTCTTTCAACTGAAATTTTTTCAAATGAAATAAAAAACCATACCTTGGGGCCATAGAAGTTCTTTGAGTTTAGTGTGTAGGAAGGATTAGGGCTAGGGGAAAAGGTGTACAGGGGTGGCATTCTGTAGATCCGTTAGCAGAAGTATCTAGGTCCTTCTCTCCTTATACTTATTGCTATGATAATCCGATAAGGTTTATTGACCCAGATGGTAGGATTGGGATACCTATAGGTAGGACACCAACCCAAGCCGATTATGAATTTTCAGAAGGATTGGTAGAAGGATTTAGAGACCAAGCCGTTGGATTGTGGAATGCAATTACTAGTCCAGTACAGACAGCAACAAGTATTTACAATGCTGTTACGCATCCTATTGAGACCGCAAAAACCGTTTATAATAATGTAAAACAGACGGGTATAGCGATTGCAAATGGGGATAATAAAGAGGCAGGGAAGGCTGTTTCTAATATTCTTACTGGTATGGCTGGTGCAAATGCTACAAAGGCCTTAAGTTCAGCAAAAGTAGTTAGTAGAGTAGAGGCAGTTTCGCCAAATGTAAAAAGTGTATTAGATAAAATAAAACAGATAAAGGATGAAGGTGGTTCTGTAAAAGTTAATCCCCTTGACCCCTCTAATAAGCAGGAATTAAATATGACGTTTAAGGCTAAAGATGGAAGTAAGCTTGATATGAGGGTAGAGACTCACGAATTGTCAAAAACTGTAGGAGGAGATGGAGTTACTCCTCAACGACATCTAAATGTTGATGTCACCAATCCAAATGGGAATAGGGTTAAAATGAATGATTTAAATAAGGGGCACAAAATTTTAGAGTAATGGATGAAGAAAAACAATTTCTACTTGATATACTTAAAGTGACTCCTATAAATTCAATTTGGGCGATATCTCAGGACTCCCTAGAAAATTTGCCAAATGAATTTAAAGAAAGGTTTTTTGAGATAAGAGGTAATAATCTATGTATTGAAATACTAGATGAGAATAAGTACTATTTGCAGGATTTGATTAACAAATTTGATATACATGATAAGGTAATCCATCAATATATTTATTTTGATAATGGTCAATTAATGTTTAAAGGCTATGATCATTTAACCTCTTGTTTTATCCATAAAGAATTTCCTGAAGTAAATAATTTAATAGAAAAGTATAGCGATATCCTTAATCTTATGGAATGATTGCCTATAGTCCTGGGCAATCGTCTTGCTTGTGTTTTATTAAAGAATATGTAGAAGGAAGCCTGGAGATCCAGGCTTTTGTCATTTAGACCGGTAAGTGGTTTTTGTTTTATAATCTCTGATGATCAAATCCATGTAATGAAAGATGCGCTGTTTTTCATCGGCCGGAAGGCTTTCCAGTTCATCCAGACGTTTCACCATCTCTTTATCATAGGTGGCGTTTAGGCCTTCGCCTAGGAGGTAATCTACTGAAACATCAAAGGCTTTGGCCAGCTTTACAATTACCTCGATAGAAGGTGAATTATCCCCCCGTTCATACTTGCCAATCATCACGCGA
>DASVUU010000372.1:0-2747 GCA_036386935.1 Cytophagaceae bacterium
TTAGTTGTTCCCGCTCAGCTTTAATTATCTGCCATGCAATATAAAACACTATTGTACCTGCCAATACAAACTTCAATACATCAATAAAAAAAGTGATTAAAACGTTCATTTATTCAATTGTTAACTAAGAGTCAATATGTGTTCAACTTTGACAAAAGTGGTCATTTTCACTTATATTTGTACATTAAAATACAAAGAAATGAGCATGGACACAAGTATTTCAGCTATCCCGGTTTCTTTTACTGAAGGTGCAAAAAAAGAGCTTCGCAAGTTAAAAAGTCAGCAGGAACTTAATGATGATTTTGGAGTACGGGTTGGAGTGGAAGGAGGAGGTTGCTCTGGTATGAACTATGTTTTAGGATTCGACCAGAAGAAAGAGGGCGATCAGGAATTTGATGTTGAGGGAATAAGAATATTAATGCATAAAGCACACGGCTTGTATTTAGCAGGAATGGAAATTGAATTTCAGGATGGATTAAATGCAAGAGGTTTTACGTTTAACAATCCGAATGCTAAAAGCACTTGCGGTTGTGGAACTTCTTTTTCAGTTTAGATTATACAAATAAGTAGGAGCCTGCTGCACAAACAGCAGGCTTTTTTGTTGCTATACAACAGGAAATAAACCATATACCTTCTTAGCATATCCCCGTTGCCGATGATTATACGCAAAAAAACCAGGGAAATTTCGCGTAAGCACGTAAATAGAAGACTGATCTTTAAATTGAGAAGACTGGCTCTCTTTTTCGTAATTATCGCTATAATAATCGGTTACGATATTTTCAAAGGCATCATTCATCCATTTTTGGCATTCGCCGGAGCTTTGACCGGTTTCATCATCGGCACAGTACTTGCAAAGTTTTCTAACATTTATTGGCATGAAGAAACTGCAACTGTAATTTCAAAATGGAACAAAATCACTATAGCGATTTTAGTAATTTATTTAACATTTGCCTTTTCCAAGCGGTGGATTTTTGGACATTGGTTACATGGTGAAACGTTAACTGCCTTCAGCTTTAGTTTAGCCTCAGGGATTATGACGGGACGCATTATATCAATCAGAAAGCAGATAAGAGAAATTTTGAGGGAACGCGGATACCTCAAATAAATTAAAGCATTTCGTTCTGAAGTTGATAATCAGTTAGGAGTTTTTGCACATAAGGCATTGACAAGGCTTTTAATAACGCATCGGCGTGTTTCATACGGTGTAAATCACTTCCAATAAAGTCGACAAGGTAGTGATCCACCATTTGCTCAGCTATTTTCTGTGTTGGCTTTCCGTAATGTCCGGCGAGTGAAAGGGTATTCATTTGAAGATAGCATCCTGCATCTTTAATTCGTTCGTAGTTTTCGATAGAACCTGAGAGGTAAGCATATCGTTCGGGATGGGCAAGCAGCGGCGTGTATCCTTTTTGTAGAATCTTATCAATTACTTCATAAAGATTTTGAGGGAAGTTCATAAAAGACAATTCGAATAACACGAAGTTCTTTCCAAGAGTCAAAATATCACCTTTATCAAGTTTATTATCGAACGTTTCATCAAGATAATACTCGGCAGCAGCAGTTATTTCTATATCAATCTCGCGTTTTACTAATTCTTCTCTCAATAAATCGAGGCCACTTAAAATAATTGCTGATGTGTTACGATAGTAATCGGCCATAATGTGAGGCGTGGTTACCAGCTTTGTAAAGCCAAGCGGTATCATCCTCTTGATTAAATCAATCGATTCATCCATATTCTGCGAACCATCATCAATCCCGGGGATGAGATGAGAATGCAGATCGGTTTTAATTCGCGAAAAGTTAATTTCCGGAACCTGCTCTTGTTTCTTCTTGAAAAGATTAAATAGCATTAGCGGTTATCGTATAAATCTTCGTAGTAAGCTTGATATTGCCCTGAAGTTACGTTATTGAGCCACTCTTCGTTAGATAAATACCAATCAACGGTTTTTTCCAGGCCTTCTTCAAATTGTAAGCTAGGAGTCCAGCCGAGTTCTTTTTGCAGTTTGGTTGAATCTATAGCATAGCGCAAGTCATGACCTGCCCTATCTGTTACGAAGGTGATGAGTTTTTCAGATGTGCCTTCGGCTCGGCCAAGCTTGTTATCCATAACCTTACACAAAGTGCGAATAAGGTCAATATTTTTCCATTCATTATGGCCGCCAACATTATATGTTTTGCCTGGTGCGGCCTTATGAAAAATTACATCGATTGCACGGGCATGATCTTCAACCCAGAGCCAGTCGCGAATATTTTCACCTTTACCATAAACCGGCACAGGCTTATTATTTTTTATATTGTTAATCGCCAGAGGAATGAGTTTCTCTGGAAAATGGTGTGAACCGTAGTTATTTGAGCAGTTGGAAATAACGGTGTTCATACCGTAGGTATCCTGGTAAGCGCGTACAAAATGGTCGGAGCTTGCTTTTGATGCGGAATATGGGCTATGCGGATCGTAAGCCGTTTCTTCCGTAAAAAGTCCATCGTCTCCCAATGTTCCGTAAACCTCATCGGTGGAAACATGGTAGAACCGATGTTTGGAGTAATCGTCTTTCCAAAGTTTGCGGGCGGCGTTCAATAAATTAACCGTGCCAACAACATTGGTCATTACAAAATCGATGGGACTGCTAATGGAGCGGTCGACATGCGATTCGGCAGCCAGATGAATTACGTCCCAGAAATTTTCCTGATTAAATAGAGTATCAATAAAGTCAGCATCTACAATATCCCCCTTAACAAATTGATAGTTT
>DASVUU010000373.1:0-2909 GCA_036386935.1 Cytophagaceae bacterium
ATACTAGATCCGAAGTCCCTATCGTATTCGTCAATAGGCATTTCGCCTTTCACAGTTTTTGCTAAGTCATCGTCGTAAACGTGCTTGCCTTCATAAGCTCTCCAACCATAATTCTTTCCTTTCTCAATAATATTGACTTCCTCATATTTGTTTTGTCCGACGTCTCCACAGAACAGTCTTCCATTTGCCTTGTCAAAAGAAAACCTCCAGGGATTTCTAAGTCCCCAAGCCCAAATCTCTTTTCTTCCCTCTTTGCCTACCAAAGGATTATCCGCGGGAATAGAATAAGGCGCTGCCTTGTCAACATTTATTCTAAGTATCTTGCCTAGTAGCGTATTTAAATTTTGACCGTTCCCTATTTTGCCATGCTTATCGCCCCCGCCACCACCGTCACCTAAACCGATATACAGGAAGCCGTCAGGTCCAAATTCTAGTTGACCTCCATTATGATTCCATTCTGGTTGCTCAACTTCCATAATTATCTTTTCACTGGCCATTAAAGCTACATCTGGATTTGAAGAGACTTTAAATTCGGAAATTACACTTTTTTGATTGGACGAAGAATTCTTCGAGGGGGCAGTATAGTAGACAAAGAATCTTCCGTTCTCTTTGTATTTGGGATGAAACACCAAACCTAAAAGACCAGATTCTGCATAGGTGTTCTCTAGCGGGATCACTTTTCCTTTGAAATCTAAAAAGGGTACCGGTAGCACCTTGCCTTCTTTGACGACGACCACCTTCCCTGGTTGTTCATTTATAAAAAGTCTATTTGTGCCATCATTTGCAACAGCAAGATTTACGGGGGACACAATGCCTTCACATACTTTTTTTAGGGCAAGCGCAGGCGCCGCATTAATTTCAACGCTCTTATTCTCTACCGCTCGCTCCTCTTTGGCATTAGAGGTACAGGAAAAATTTATCGCGATTAAGATGCAGGCGTAAAACGGGGAATGCTTTTGGAACATCGGGCTAAATTTTAAGTTTTGGCAATATTTTTTTAACATAATATTTGTGATCAAATTTAAACTATAATTTTTTATGAATGAATTTCGTCTCGATAAACGGCAAATCATTAAGCTTTGAAGATCTCGCGCTCCATAATTTTATAGCTACTGATCTATATGAAAGAAATACGCTAGCTTTTTGTTCAGATTGGTTGCAAGGCAAGAAGGGATTTTTTCAGATTCAAACTTCCGGCTCCACAGGAGAACCTAAGATCATAGATATAGAAAGGGAGAAAATGAGCCTGAGTGCTTTTATGACTTCTAAAACCCTCCATCTAAAGCCTAATATCGACGTCTTAGTCTGCTTGAATACTAACTATATTGGAGGTTTGATGATGTTGGTTCGGTGCTTGGAAAATAAAATGAACGCTTTTGTTGTGCACCCTACCACCGATTTAGCCGCAACATTAGACAAAAATAAGTTTCAATTTGCCGCATTTGTACCTTTACAAATTGAGAAGCTTTTGGAGGATAGGGATCGTGGCTTAAACAGGCTGCAATCCATTGATACGATCATTATTGGTGGAGCGCCGATGAACCAGGAGCTAGAGACCAAATTGGCTGTATTGCCAAACAATATCTACCAAACTTTTGGGATGACTGAGACAGTGTCCCACGTAGCTCTCAAGAAGGTTGAAGGTAGAAACAGCACGTATACCGCGCTGCAGGGTGTTAAATTTTCTACAAATCAGTTTGGTTGTTTGGTTGTAAGCTCCGGCCTGACCGACGGTCGACCGTTAGTCACAAATGATATTGTTGAATTGATTTCTGAAAAAGAATTTATATGGGTAGGAAGAAGAGACAACATTATTAACTCAGGCGGCATAAAAGTATCTCCAGAAAAGATCGAGGAAATAATAGCAAAGGCATTTTCTTCTTTCCAACTGTCGCCAAATTTTTTTATTTATGGAATACCTGATGATAGGTTTGGAGAGATTATTGCCCTAGCCATCGAAGGTGAACCCTTACCCAAAAAAGTCGAAACCGACCTGTTAGAAAAAATTAAAGATGATTCCGAAAAATACTTGTTTCCCAAATTAATCCGGTACGCAGCTAAATTTATTTACACTTCTACGGGGAAGATTGATCGATTAAGAACTAAGAAGTTGCTTTAGTTTCTTAGATGTCTATCAAAAAAAAGGCCTGAAATCAGGCCTTTCCTTTATAAATAAAAGGCTTTCTACCAATAAATAGAATACAGCGCAATTAATATTCCAATGATAAGCACAGATCCTCCAATGAAACCTGGAGAAGGTTTAAACATGCTTCTATCAATTTCTAAACCTTTAGGATTATTGTTGTTTTTATTCTCCACCAGGCTTATTACAACCATTCCAATTATGCAGAAAACGAAGACGAATCCCATTCTGTCAAGGAACGGTATTTCATAAACGCCATCCTTCAATACGGAAAATCCAAAAGGCGAAAGGAACGAAAGGTCTACCATTCCTGGCAAAAACTTAAATAGAATTGACATTAAGAATCCACCTATTGTAGCAAATAAGGCAGCATTTGAGGTAGTCCGTTTCCAGAAAAAGCCTAAAATAAACATTGCGAAAACACCAGGAGAAACAAATCCAGAATACTCTTGGATATATTTAAATCCTCCTCTTTCAATACCCAAGAAAGGAGCAATAATAACAGCTAGGAGCATTGCAACTACTACACATATTTTGCCTACCCAAACGAGCCTTTTTTCGGTAGCTTGTGTATTAAAAACCTTATTGTAAACATCTAGAGTGAATATGGTTGCGATACTATTTGCTTTTCCTGCAAGAGAGGCTACCACTGCCGCTGTAAGCGCAGCGAATGAAAGTCCTTTTAAGCCGGATGGCAATAGGTTAAGCAAAACCGGATAGGCTTTGTCAGGCTTTATCTCACCATCCATCATCATCTCAGTCGTAA
>DASVUU010000374.1:0-3293 GCA_036386935.1 Cytophagaceae bacterium
TAAGCATTTTTTTTGAGGAAACCTTTCTGCCGGTGCCTTTTCCAGTGCTATTTACCACGATGGTAAGGTTTACAATTTTATCGCCCCCCAAGCTTAAAGGGTAATAGGACTCAGGGTCTGACGTTGCATCAAATGGACTTGAAAGTGAATCAATTTTAAACTTCTTACCCAGGTCTAGATTATCAGTATTAAGATTGAGGGCTATGTTAGATGTGCCAAGCGTGAAATCTTCACCAGAGTTCTTCTGCACGTAAAACTTTAATAGTAGTAGATCATTCTTAAACTCATGATCAACAGTTAGATTGAAGGTCTTTTGACCGTGAGAGTAAAATGAGAAATAAAAAGAAAGCAGTATTAAAGTAATTTTTCTCATCATGGCACTTTGGAATTGTACAATTTGAGATTATGTTCAAGTGTCAGTTGCCGATCAAGGGCATTCACTACCCCATTCATATCCACATCAGTTAGCAAATAGCCTGTTCTTAAATTATCGCCGTCCTTCGACACCTCATAGAGATCACTGGCGTTTACTTCCCCTTTTTGATCTCCGGAAGCATTGCCCCCTATCATAGCACATGAATTGGCATTTACCATGATAGCACCATTCCTATATATATTCGAGATATTTGTAAAATCGAAAAACAAGGTGGTGGTGAATTTCAGGGATAAGAAAGTTGTATACATTATCGCAAGATGGTTGCGATGCCTAATCTCTAAATAATAATTGCCTTCCGGCGCACTATTGAAAGCGATAGTTTTGCTCGTTCCGGTATAGATATCATATAAGAATCCATCCTCTGCAAGCCAAGCGTATACTGAATCATACCGTGAATAATCGCCTCTAAGTAGACAAAGCTTTACCGCATCGACTGCGTTATATCCCCGTGTTATAGTGGTAGGTACTGCTAGATTAATAGGCGCTCCCGGAACTAATCCATTTGCGACGAGCGAGTCCATTTTCAGGTTAGCAACCATAGCAGATTTGCTTTCATCGAACGGTCCTTCTAAAAAAACTTTACCCGTGATCTTTATTCGTTGACTGTAAGTATTGGTTGAAATGAAAAAAAGTGCAGCTGTTGATAGGACCATTAGAAGCAAGCAGCGGACTTGCTTCCTAAAGGTTTTTGCCTGTGCAGCAAACCTCCATAAGGGATTAATGAACGAACAATTATAAAAATAATTTATCGGAATAGCTGGCATAAAGGGAAGTAGAGCTTATCATTTGTCACAACATATGTGAACGGCTATTCTATACGTATGAACGTCGGTTTAGTTAGCACCAATAGTAGGTTTTTAAGATTCTGTATATAATAAGAGGTAATATTCCATGAGCCTGCTTAATCATAATTAGTTGGTGAATAGTTATTTACCTATTATTAGCAAAATTCTGCAAACAATCTTTGGATTAACTGCTTAATAATTAGGAACTAAATATTTAGACTATGAATACTCAGGAAAAAGATTTCACCGCAGATAATGTGACAGGCACAAATCATGAAGGTCCTAATGCTAATAGGCCTGTGAGAGTTTTGACGGCATCTTCCATCATTGGTGACAAGGTTGAGAATACAAGAGGAGAAGATTTAGGAGACATCAAAGATATTATGGTAAATCTTCAGACCGGATCTATAGAATATGTTATTCTATCGTATGGAGGAGTGCTGGGAATCGGAAGTAAATACTATGCGATACCATTCTCTTCACTGAAGCTCAATCCAAGTAGGCAGGTGTTTATTTTAGACAGAGATTTGGAGCAAATAAAAAACGCACCAGGGTTTGATAAGGACCATTGGCCAGAAACAAACAGTCATTACAATGACGTTAACACCTATTGGGGTGGTTTCATGGGAGTAAATGCTGGCGGAGGCCCGATTTAATACGAATTGAATCCTATTCATAAAAGGGTGATTTCATTAAGGATCACCCTTTATTTTTAGTAATTGTATTTGTCCTTCCAAAGCTTCTTCAGTCGCTGTCTCATTTCATTCTCTCTGGCGTTGTTTCCAGGATCATAAATTTTGGTTTTACTTAACTTGTCGGGAAAATATTCCTGCGCTTCAAAGTTATTCTCATAGTCGTGCGAATACTTATACTCACTGCCATATCTCATTTCTTTCATCAACTTCGTAGTAGCCTTTCTTAGATGCAATGGAACAGGTAAATCGCCGTGTTTACGGATTAGTTCTTGCGCCTCACGTATCGCCATATAAGAGGCGTTGCTCTTGGGTGAGGCGGCTAAATAAGCTGTACATTGGGACAATATGATATCTGATTCAGGATAACCTATTACTCTAACGGCCTGGAAGCAATTTGTAGCCATCACAATGGCTGTAGGATTGGCATTGCCAATGTCTTCTGAAGCCAATATCACAAGTCGCCGAGCAATAAACTCTACATCTTCACCACCTTCAATCATTCTTGCGAGCCAATAAATAGCGCCGTTGGGATCACTGCCGCGAATCGACTTTATAAAAGCAGAAATCACGTCATAGTGCATCTCCCCTTTCTTGTCATACAGAGCCACCCGCCTTTGCGCAATGTTCATTACCAGCTCATCATTTATTTCCACCACGTTAGGCGGCAACGAGTCAATCACAAGTTCAAATAGGTTGAGGAGTTTCCTCGCATCTCCACCGGAAATATTTAAAAGTGCTTCATACTCCTTTATAGATATGTTCTTGCCGACTAGCCTTTCGTCAGATTTCAACGCGTCGTCTAGCAGTGCCTTTAGATCAGAGGTCTCAAGAGATTTCAACGTATACACCTGACATCTTGAAAGCAAAGCAGAAATTACCTCAAAGGAAGGATTTTCAGTGGTAGCACCTATCAGTGTGATCGTTCCTTTCTCCACAGCTCCCAGCAAAGCGTCTTGCTGAGATTTGCTAAATCTGTGTATTTCATCAATAAATAGCAGCGTACTTCCCAACGTTTTAGCCTTCTCGATTACCTCACGCACCTCCTTTACTCCTGCACTTATGGCGCTAAGTACAAAGAATGGAAGCCCCATCTTATTTGCTATGATATGCGCTAAAGTAGTCTTCCCGACTCCTGGAGGCCCCCATAATATCATGGATGGAATATGCCCTGCATCGATGGCTCTCCTCAGAACCGCCCCCTCGCCTACTAGATGTTTCTGACCAATAAAATCGTCGAGGGTCGTCGGCCTAAGCCTTTCAGCCAATGGTATATTTTTGGATTCGCTCATTGTTTATACAATACTATAAATAAATAAATGTTTTATAGCGCTCTCTTCTACAAGTGCTAAAGAAGTTCAAATGTTAAAAAATATGACT
>DASVUU010000375.1:0-5301 GCA_036386935.1 Cytophagaceae bacterium
TAAAAGGTGGAACAGGCGCGATAGTAGAGTATTTTGGTGAAGGTGCTGAAAGCATTTCATGTACTGGAAAGGCAACCATTTGTAACATGGGAGCTGAAGTAGGTGCTACGACTTCGGTATTTGCATACGATGCGAAAATGAAGGCTTATTTAGAATGTACAGAGCGAGCAGATATAGCAGCAGAAGCAGAGAAGGTCGCTCAATTGTTAAGGGCCGATCAGGAGGTTTACGATAACCCGTCAGCTTATTTTGATGAACTAATTGAAGTGAACCTATCCGAGTTAGAGCCTCATATCAATGGGCCTTTTACGCCAGATGCAGCTTGGCCAATTTCACAATTTGCTAAGGCTGTTTTAGAAAAAGGCTGGCCTAAAGAATTAGAAGTAGGTTTGATCGGTTCTTGTACGAACTCCTCATATGAAGATATAACCAGAGCAGCGTCTATTGCAAAACAAGCCGTTACTAAAAAATTAAAGGTAAAGTCAGAGTTCACTGTTACCCCAGGCTCAGAGCTTGTAAGATACACTACGGAAAGAGATGGTCTCTTGCAAATATTTGACGACATGGGTGGTGTTGTTCTTGCAAATGCCTGTGGTCCTTGCATAGGCCAATGGGCTAGACACAGCAAAGATCCTAACAAGAAAAACTCAATCCTCACTTCTTTCAATAGAAACTTTGCGAAAAGGAATGACGGAAATCCGAATACGCATGCATTTGTTGCTTCTCCTGAAATTGTAACAGCTTTGTCAATTGCGGGTGACCTAACGTTTAATCCCCTAAAAGATACATTGAAAAATAGTGATGGGGTCGATGTTATGTTGGATGAACCAAAAGGGATAGAATTGCCTGTAAAGGGATTTGATGTTGAAGATGCAGGATATCTTGCGCCCGCTGAAGATGGAAGTAAAGTGAATGTACTTGTTGACCCTAAATCTGATCGACTTCAACTTTTAGAGCCATTCTCGCCATGGGAAGGAACTGATCTAAAGGGCTTGAAACTGCTTATTAAGCCTAAGGGTAAATGTACAACCGATCATATTTCGATGGCTGGTCCATGGTTGAAATACAGAGGTCACTTGGACAATATTTCCAACAATATGTTGATTGGTGCGATCAATGCATTCAATGATAGTCCTAATAAAGTAAAGAATCAATTGACTGGAACGTATGGCGAAGTTCCTGCAACTGCGCGTGCTTATAAAGCTCAAAGAATTGGTTCTGTTGTGGTAGGTGACGAAAATTATGGTGAAGGTTCTTCAAGAGAGCATGCTGCTATGGAGCCAAGGTTTTTAGGAATTAGAGCAATCTTAGTGAAGTCATTTGCTCGTATCCATGAGACTAATTTGAAGAAGCAAGGTATGCTTGCGCTTACATTTGCCAACCCATCAGATTATGATAAAGTGCAAGAAGACGATTCGATAGACATTAATGGCTTGGTGAATTTCACCCCAGGTGTTCCTTTGAAAGTCGTGCTAAATCATAAGGATGGTTCAAGTGACGAGATCGTTGCGAACCATACATATAACCACGGTCAAATTGAGTGGTTTAAAGCGGGTTCCGCATTGAACTTGATAGGGATGCAAGAAAAAGCTGTTTAAAAAATTTAAAAGGCTATAAAATAATAAAGAGTCTGCTTCTCAAGGATGCAGACTCTTTTTATTTCATCTTGGTTCTTTTTATAAGATAGCTTTCTAAAATCTGATCAACGCCCTTTTCAATATCTACAGGAATGTAGTCTATTTTAAATTGACCACATTTGGTTTTAATCTCATCCCTATATTTCTTTAAACTGCTTACATAATAGTCCTTCACTTCTGAAGGCTGTATTTTGACTTGTTCACCACTTTCCATATCAATGAACTCGTAAGGTCGTTCCTCGAAAGAAAAAAGCGCCTCTGTTTGCTCATCCATTACGTGAAATAATAAAACTTCATGTTGGTTGTGTTTCAAATGTTGTAAGGCCGAAAATAGCGCAGTGCTTTGCTCGAAATTGTCGAACATATCGCTAAAAATAATGATGAGAGATCTTTTATTGAGCTTCTCCGAGATCAAATCGATATTTTTTGCAATTGATGTTTTCCGATTCGGAGTGTCAATATTGAGGAGTTGTTGAAGTTTGATAAAAAGCGAATGTATGTGTACAGAGGTAGACTTAATCTGAGTTTGCAATTCCAATTCTTCGGAAAAAGTAGTAAGTCCCACAGCGTCTTTCTGTCTTTGCAACATATGAGCAAGTGCCGCAGCGGCAAGAATACTGAAGGTAATCTTCCCATTGTTTTTTTGAGGGTAATACATAGAAGAAGAAGTGTCTACCAGTAGCATACATCTCAAATTTGTTTCTTCTTCGTATCTTTTAGTAAATAGCTTGTCGGTTTTGCCGAATACCTTCCAGTCTATATGTCTTGTGCTCTCCCCATTATTATAAAGCCTATGCTCGGCAAATTCCACAGAAAAGCCATGATAAGGGGAGCTGTGCAATCCAGTGATGAAGCCTTCCACTACTTGTTTGGCCAAAAATTCTATATTGCCAAATTTTTTAACATCCGATAAGTCTATCTTCATTGTCTTATTGACTAATGTTTATGTGCTTCTTGATAAAGCAATCATAGCCCATTTTTTTAAATTTTTCGATAACCTCCTGGGCGCTTGATCTATTATTAAAGTTTCCAGCTACCAGTCGATATAGTAATACATTGTTAATCTCAGACACCTCAACAAACAAAGGTAGAGATAGATTTCGAAATCCTTTTTTTTCTGGCGCTCTTACATTCTCCGGATTTGTAACTGACAGTATTTGTATTCCATAACCACTCAATGTGGTGTCTAGGCCATTCAAGTCATAGATTTTACCCGGCTTTAGCTTTGAGTAATCTGCCAGAATAGTAGGCTGTAGAGGGCGAGGACAAATTGTGTCTACTTCCATTTCTGGCAGGATTCCATCTAAAGAAATACATTCGATATTCACCTTTGTAATTCCAGAACTGACAAGATCAATTTTCTTGGCAGCTGCATGTGAAATATCTAAGATCCTGCTATTGGAATAGGGTCCCCTGTCATTCACCCTAACGAAAACATGTTTTTTGTTTTTGATATTAGTTACCTTCAAAATGGCATTGTAGGGTAAATTTCTGTGTGCAGCGGTGTAGTCGTCCTTGTCAAAAACCTCACCGCAAGCGGTCTTTTTTCCTTGAAAATTCTTCCCATAGAAACTTGCCATGCCAGATTGTTTATATCCAACCTGGCCATAGGTACTCCAACTTATCGTCAGAGAAAGTGTAAAAAGGAAAAATTTAAGTAGATAAAATTTCTTGTTCATGTCGCATGTTGGCCGTTGCTGACTTCGATAGTCTAATATAAACATTATTGTCGAGTTTTCATTTCAACTACGAATTCTGCGCGTTAAAAGCTATTAATAAAGGTCTTATCTTTAAAAGCAAAAAATCTAAAGTCTTAAAAATCTTTGGAAACTTAAATCTAATATTATATTTTTACCATAAACAATTAAATAAATTCAGGACTGTGGAAGAGAATAAAGAACAGGAAAAAGCTGAAATATACTCACAGAGAGTTAGAGCTGGTAAGAGAACCTATTTTTTTGATATCAAATCAACCCGCTCTAGCGACTATTATCTTACAATCACAGAAAGCAAAAGAAGATTTAAAGATGATGGTTATGTCTATGAAAAACATAAAATATTTCTTTATAAGGAAGATTTTGATAAGTTCATAGATGCCCTGAAGGAAACTGTTGATCACGTAAAAACTGAACTTATGCCAGAGGTTGATTTCTCTAAGTTTGAAGAGACAGCTGAAAAGGCCAATGCCTCCGACGACGAGCTGACCTGGGACTAAATTCAATATAATTTTTTAAAGCTTTCCTATTAGGAAGGCTTTTTTGCTTGTAGCCTTTTTTATCGTTTTTTGGATTTTTTTATCTTATCTTTGCACTTTATTTTACTATACATAAATTTTAGCAATGGCTCTTCAATGCGGTATTGTTGGTTTACCCAACGTAGGAAAGTCAACCCTTTTTAATGCTTTATCTAACGCAAAAGCGGAAGCTGCGAATTATCCTTTTTGTACAATCGAACCTAACGTAGGCGTAATCACCGTACCGGATGAGAGATTAAAGATTCTCGAAGATCTTGTTAATCCACAGAGGGTATTACCTACAGTAATTGAATTTGTAGACATAGCTGGTCTAGTCAAAGGCGCTAGTAAGGGAGAGGGGTTAGGTAATAAGTTTTTGGCAAATATACGAGAGGTGGATGCTATCATACATGTAATAAGATGTTTTGATGATCCCAACATCGTGCACGTGGGCGGCAAGGTGGATCCTGTGGCCGACAAGGAAATAATCGATACCGAATTGCAATTAAAAGATTTGGAATCTGTCGATAAAAAGATTCTTAGGATTGAAAAGCTTGCACGTTCTGGAGATGCCCAAATAAAAAAGGAACTTGCCATTTTAAAGGATTATAAAACACACTTAGAGTCAGGAAAAAGCGCAAGAGGACTCGCTATTAGCGAAGAGGATAAAAAGGTTATTGAAGATATTCATCTACTTACCGCAAAGCCGGTGATATATGTCGCAAATGTAGATGAAGCATGTGTCTTGACCGGCAATAAGTATGTAGATATTCTGAAAGAAGCTGTAAAGGATGAAAATTCACAAGTAATAATAATATCTGCTGCTATTGAATCTCAGATTGCAGAATTGACTGATCCAGAGGAAAGAGAACTTTTTTTAGCGGAGTATGGTCTTAATGAATCAGGTTTAAATAAATTGATTCCAGCTTCATACGCTATGTTAAATCTCATCACCTATTTCACCGCCGGAGAGAAAGAAGTACGTGCTTGGACTATAAAGAAGGGTTGGAAGGCCCCTCAGGCAGCAAGTGTAATACATACAGATTTTGAGAAGGGCTTCATTAAGGCTGAGGTAATCAAATTAAGGGATTATCAAAATTATAAAACAGAAGTTGCTTGTAAAGAGGCTGGTAAGATAGGAATTGAAGGTAAAGAATACGTCGTGGAAGACGGCGACATTATGCATTTTAGATTTAATGTGTAAAACATTTTTCGTGAAAATGGTGTTTATACCAATAATATAAAGTTTAAATAATTTTTTAACATTATTTTTTTAAAAATTGAGGGTAAGAATAGTATTTGGACTGACAAATAAAGGGGCTTCGGTACCCTTTCATCATCAATTTCTTCTGTCGAATTTGATTAATTCATTATTAGATAAGAATAAGGGTGACTTCGAAGATTTTGATTTATATAATTATTCTGGTTTGA
>DASVUU010000376.1:0-3198 GCA_036386935.1 Cytophagaceae bacterium
AGCATAATATTCGTTAAGCGTTCCATTTAATTTACCAAGCGAATAGAAAGCTTGCCGCTGGACTTGGTTGCTTCCAGCATGAAATGAAGTTACTGTATCATTAAGCTCGCCATCTTTTATGTATCCTTTTTGAAGTAGCCCGCCAGCTTCAGAAAAGACCTCGAACTTACCGTTCCTAAAGTCTTTTTTGCTTTTGATCTTGCCACTTAGATAATATTCTGTCAAAGTGCTATCCAAAGCTCCTTTTTTTAAAAATCCTTCTGCGGCTAGCTTCTGAGAGGGGAAAAATTGTTTATACGTGCCGTTTTCTCCTCCCTCCGCATAGTCGTATGATTCGATAGAAGATAAGTTTCCCTTGATGTCATAGTATTCAAACCTGCCCGATCTAATGCCATTCTTGAAATTACCAGAAAACTTCACTTTCCCATTCTCATAATACTCTATCTGTGCTCCTTCTTTTTTTGCATCTTTATAAAAAGACTGACTGCTAACTTTTCCGTCTATGTAATACTTCTTGTATTCACCATCTAGCTTCAATGTATCATCATTAGAAACAAAGTACTCTTCCATCACGACTCCCGGCGAATAAAATATAGACTTCTTTATTTGACCATAGCTAGGAATGGCAAAAAGTAGAAAAAGATAAAAAGAATAACACTTCATTGATCGTTCTGTCTTTTGTGGGTAAAATTCAATAATAGATCTAACGGCTATTTTTTAGAACTATTGCGGAAGCACCGCCACCGCCGTTGCATATTGCTGATACACCAATACTCCCCTTTGTTTGGTTCAACACGTTTACAAGGGTAGTAACAATCCTGGCGCCGGAACAACCGATCGGATGGCCTAGAGAAACCCCACCCCCATAAATATTTACTTTTTCAGGAGATAGATTGAGCTTTTGATTAATAGCCAAAGACACGACCGAGAAGGCTTCATTTATTTCATAATAATCAACATCTTCAAGTGTAAGTTTTGCATTTTCTAAAGCCTTCGGTATTGCTAGGGAAGGGGCGGTAGTGAACCATTCTGGCCTTTGCGCCGCATCTGCAAATCCTATAATTTCTGCAAGGGGAGTCAGACCAAATTTATCAAGCATTTTTTCACTTACTAAAATTAGCGCAGAGGCGCCATCATTCAATGTAGAAGCGTTCGCTGCAGTGATGGTACCCTCTTTATCAAAAACAGGTCTGAGCGTGGAAATTTTTTCGAAATTCACCTTTTTGTACTCCTCATCTTCATTTACGAAAATAGATTCTTTCCCTTTTTGTACTATTTCAACCTCGACTATTTCTTCTTTGTAAATACCATTTTTTGCAGCTGCAGCAGCCTTCTGGTATGATTCAATAGCGTGGGCATCTTGCATTTCCCTAGTAATATTCATTTCTTTGGCCGTGTTTTCAGCAGCATTGCCCATATGGTAGTCGTTATAGACATCCCACAAACCATCTTTTATCACTCCGTCTACTATTTGCCCGTGACCAAGCTTATATCCATACCTGGCTTTGTCTAAATAATAGGGAACGTTAGACATACTTTCCATGCCACCTGCGACAACCACTTCAGAAAGACCTAGCATGATGCTTTGTGCGGCAAGCATTATAGCTTTCGAGCCACTGGCGCATACTTTGTTGATAGTAGTACAGTCAGCGTCATAGCCAATGCCAGCAAATATAGAAGCTTGCCTAGCAGGTGATTGGCCGAGATTTGCCGATAGCACGTTGCCCATGTAGACCTCATCGATGGTATCTATGCCGATATTGCCCTTGGCGATCGCGCCCTTTATTGCAGTAGCTCCGAGCTGAGTTGCCGAAAGGCTGGCCAAGCTGCCGCCAATACTGCCGATCGGTGTTCTAACTGCGGAGATTATAAATACTCGATTCATAAAATTAGATGTTTAGCTGATGTTGAGTTTTAATAGTTACGAAACTTATGTTCAGGGCGATGTGCACCTGATTTTTTCAACTGTTGAATATATTGAATCTCTTGTTTATCCATCATATCCATAATTTCTTTAGCTTTCTCAAGATTTAGTTTAATCTCTTCAAACTTCTGCAGGGTCAATTTTTCCCCATTGTTTGCGTCTTTGTGGTTGTCAGTATTTTTATTTGAATTGTTATCCGCACCATTTGCCGCCCCCGGCTGAATCTTTAAGCTGCTGCCTTCTTTACCATCAGATTTCTTCTCGCCATTTTTTGCAGTATTGGATGCCTTAGTTTTTTTAGAATGAGCCATTGAATATTTTTTCAGAAGTTCAAAATTATATCTAGCCTCTTCGTTTTTTGGGTTTAAAGTCAGGGCTTTTTTAAAGTATTCTAAAGACTTATTGAATTTTCCCTCTGCCGAAGCAATTACTCCCATTTGCGTCAGCGCGATAGAATGTATTTCATGTCCAGACTTTTCCTTTAACAAGCTATAGAACACAAACGCCTGCTTTAAGAATCCGTTGTGGAAGCAGCTATTAGCAAGGTTCAGTAAGACTTTGTCATCCTTTACTTTATAAGTGGTAACGAGGTGGTAGTAGTTCCTCTGAGCCAAATAATAATTATCCGATTGGTAGGCTTCCTCGGCAGCGCTCTTCAAATTATTGATCTCAGTTATTTTATTATATTCCCACATCAATGAGTTTAAAATAGAAAAGAGTAGGAGGTATTTCATTTTTATGACAATTTAATAACCTTAACACTTACTAAAATATCTATAAGTATAAAACCTAATGCCAATAAAAGAAAGTAATAGTATTTATTATCAAGGCTGTTGTGCTTTTTTAAGTCCATGGGCTTTCCTTTGATATTATGTATATTTTGTCTCAGTTGATTGGCCTGGTTTAGATTCGTGTTTATTTTAAAATATTTACCGTCAGCTCTTTCAGCTAGCTCCTTCAAATGATCTTCGTCTAATTTCGAAATTACCACTTTCCCATTTTCATCTTTTAAGTGGGTATTTAGTAGCGGGATTTCACCTCCCTCGCTAGAACCAACGCCCAAGGCAAAGAAATTTACATCGTTCTTGTCAAAATAGTTGAGCTTATTGGATAAGCTTTCGGAAAAGTCTTCACCATCGGAGACAAGGAGGCAAACTTGTGTATTGTCCTTTGTTTTTTCTGACGCTAACAATTTTGTGGTGAGATCGAAGGCATCGGAAAGATTACTACCAGACCCAGGAAGCATTGCCGTATTGGCTGAATGTAGAAATTGC
>DASVUU010000377.1:0-6489 GCA_036386935.1 Cytophagaceae bacterium
TCCTGTTGGCTGATTGTTCTAATTCTTCCTCTATGCTTTTATTTCTCATTATTCCTGTTGCATCAAATATAACAAGTATACCGAAACTAAAAATGGAATAAAGAGCTACCTGGATTTACTAAGCCTTCAGCATAAATAAGATTAGCCTTAATAAGCTTTTTAAAAAGAGAACAGAAAAATAAGCATCGTCCGGTGATTATACTTTGGGTATATGTCAAATACCGAGACCTTTATTTAGTGGAATGAAGTCGTGTAGGAAAAACTAAAAATCTATGCGAATTTACCCTGATGCTAGTATGTAAACGTATTAATTTAATACTATTGAAATGATTAAGTGATCAATGCAAAACCTTCGAAATTTAAGAAATCTCCCACAATGGTTCGACTTTTGAACGCTTCCCTCTACGTTTAGACCTAAATCAATGAAAAGCCTCTAGTTTCACAAACTAGAGGCTTTCTGGCTCAAGTCCTCTCCTGTTAAAATTATAAAAAGATGAATATTTAATTCTTGCTCAAGTATTTGAAGGTTCGACGATCAATTGCCCTACCCAGGATGGCTTGATACACTATGCCATTTTAAGTCTTCCTACATTGTTTGTGAATGGATCACTATTGTTCAAAATTTAGCTGGCGAGTCATTCTAAAATTATGGTACCCAAGCTTACGCCTTCGGAATGGTGGAATTTTACAACATATACTCCTGGGTCCAAGTATTCTAAGTTCACTTCCGCAGTGCTTGCTGGCAAGTATGTCATGTGCACCTTCTCCCCTGTTATATTAAAAACTTCCACATAGCCACCTGCAAAGGAAGATATAAGATTCACAGTGGATCTAGCGGGATTAGGATAAAGAGAGAATTTTTTTTCGGAATATTTAATGCCGACTTCCATGAATGGAGAGGAGTTGTGTATACGAGCGATCCTATTTCTTCCTATACCATTGTAGCTGGTAAATTCTCCGGCAATAATCAATCTACCGTCCTTTTGTTGCGTAATAGACGCAATATTATTGATGGTGCCAGCTCCAATTACAAAGTTTGGGTCTAAACTGCCATCACTATTAAGTCTACTGACCTTATTTATTCCATTGGTTGATGGATTTTCAGATTTTACAAAAACCAGTTTATCGTTGCTTTCTACAGTTAAAGAGCCGAAGCTATAAATTGCTGGAGGAGGGTTAAAGCTATCATCTATAGTCCCATCTGTGTTTAGCCTAACTATACCGTACTTTTCAATACCGCTATAAGTAGAAAAGCTTCCTGTAACTATTATTTTACCATTGCTTTGTAAACTTATTTTACCGATAGTTCTGAATGCTCCGGTGCCTGAGTCAAATCCAGCATCCAGTGTTCCATCCACATTTAGTCTGATGATATGCGAATGTGGGACACCGCTATATGATTTAACCCACCCACCCAATAAGATTTTTCCATCCTTTTGAATCGCAACGGCAGACACCTCATTCTCTGGACCCGTTCCAAGATCGAAACTTTTATCTAAGCTACCATCCACATTTAGTCTTGCAATCCTGAGTCGAGGTGTATCGTTATATGATGAAAACCTTCCAAGAATCACAATCTTCCCATCATCCTGGAGAACTATTTGATCCACGGAATAATTTGCGCCAGCACCAGGGTCAAAGGTCATATCCAAGCTTCCATCGCTGTTCAGTCGAGCTATAGAGTTTCTGGATGTACCATTGAAAGTTCTAAAAAATCCACCAACTAATATTCTACTATCCGGTTGGACGACGACGGTAACAATCCACGCGTCTGCTCCTGTGCCGGGATTGAAGTTTAAGTCTGTAGTTCCATCGCTGTTCAGTCTTGCTACATGATTTCTGATAACTCCATTATAGGTTGTAAAGGCGCCCCCGATTACAATCTTTTCATCACTTTGAATTGCCACACCAAATACACCGTCATTTGCTCCAGTGCCTGAATTAAATGTTGGATCGAAATAACCATCATTATTAATTCTTATTACAAAATTAATGACGGCGCCGTCAAACGATCTTGATTCACCCGCTATTAAAATCTTGCCATCGTCTTGAATAGACATAACAGTCCGAGTACCGTCCGTTGGCAATCTAGGGGAGCGATAGTCAAAATCGATACTTCCATCACTTCTTACCTTCCCTATAGTATTCACAGATACACGCTGATAGGTAAAGGATCCCCTAATAAAAACTTCTCCGTTCTTTTCCACCAGCGCCTCAACATTGCTTATTGAAGATTCGCCAGGATTCAGCATCGTATCGAGGCTGCCGTCGCTCCGTAGACGCACCAGGCCGCTATAACTATTGCCATCATAGCTTTGAAAATATCCTCCGATTAAGACATTCCCGCTGCTTTGTATCGCGATAGCTTTCACCACCTTATCCGCTCCTAAACCTGGGTTGAAACTGTCGTCTATACCGCCTGTTGAATTCAACCTGGCAATCCGGCTTCTAGCAATATTGTTGTAGGATGTAAAATCTCCTGCAATCAAAATTTTACCATCGGCTTGTAATGCAATGTCAGTGATGAAATTATTGGCTCCGACTTCAGATGTAAATTCTTTATCAACCGTTCCATTAACATTGAGTCTTGCTATACGACCTCTGGTAGTGCCATCAAAATTTGTAAAATTTCCGCCGACAAGAATTTTTCCATCGCTCTGAATGGCTATTGTTGTAATTCCACCATTCGTACCTGCTCTTGGATCGAAAGTATTATCTAAGCTTCCATCAGTGTTTAGTCTTGCTATTCGATTTCTAATCTCGCCATTAAATTTTGTAAAGTCGCCTCCGATCAAAATCTTTCCATCGTTTTGAACGGCGATGGCCTTTATAGTGTCATTGGCTCCCTGTCCAGGGTTAAATCCTGTATCCAGCCTGCCTAATTTGTTCAACCTTGCTATTCGATTTCTTGTGGTATCATTATAGCTAGAAAAAATACCACCAATTAAAATGTTCCCATCATTTTGAGTTTCAATAGCAAAGACTTTACCATTTGGCCCTTTGTCATTTCCAAATCCATGGTCCGATGGATTGAAGGTTATGTCATTTGCCCCATCCTGTCCTAATGAAATGTGAATCGCTGAAAAGAAGGAAGCAAATAAAAGCAAACAAAGGAGGGAGATATTTCTCATATTATTGGTTCGTCTAAATGGAAAAAAAGATGTCAATCTAATATACCTAGCCAACAATGTTTGGAAAGGTTGCTGGAAGAGAAAAATTATATATGACTATAACACCTTCTTTCCAGAGAAGAGCAGAAAGACCAGTTGTAACGGTTGGTTAATCGTTGACATTTGTAATGCCAATCATAACCCAGTTAATATTTGAGATGACTTTATAAATAAAAGGTAAAATGCCTGATTTTCCTTCAGAAACGGACAATTCGTGATCTCAGCCCAAAGCACGAAAATGTCTATTAGAAAACTTCAGAGCGCAACTTCGATTCTGTGCAAAATGGAAGAAAAGTAAAAAAAGTGATATTAATAGGGACAAGTTATCTTTCATAGCAAGGCTGAAAATATCCTAATAAATGACTTACTTAAACTCTGAAATTGAAGCTGGCCAGCCGAGCGAAGACCTACATACCATGATAAGGCTGAATTATAAAAGTTGATTCATCTTCAGTGATTCTTATAGCCGGTATAGGGCATCATTTCTAACATTTAATCAGTAGGGCGGTCTATCATTCCGCACAAAAAGTCATGCTATTTTTTTGGTTTGATCAACAAATAGGCGAGTGCTTTGTTTCAAACACGATTTAAATCTTAACTGATTACTAGCTCTTAGGACTTTATTGTTGTCTATTCCTCACAAAATTAGTTAGGACTGATAAAAAATACTGAATAAGATTAAGCTCGCGTGGAAGCACGTTAGAAATCAATAGGTTAGACAAACCCATCTTAGATTGAACCAAACATATTAGTATATAAGTAAAATAATTACAATTGCATGGAAAATGAAAAGGACATAAAAAAACATCTTCCAATGTTGTTTGAACTAGATTTTGGCATACATGCGCCTGCGTTCATTCATAATTGGCATAACATGCTTTGGGAGGATTTTGAGAAAAAAACTATAGAGGCAGGCATTGATTGGAAAAGTTGTAAGTATAGAGATTGGAATAAATTTTTCATTGAACAGCAAACCCGACTGACTGAAAAAACTTAACGCAAATAATATTTAAATTTTCCGAGTTTTGACTAACTGCCTCTTTTGAGAATCTATGTCAAAATAATATAAGCATTGCTGAACTTCGGAATTTAAGAATCGTTGCTAAAATCGTTCGAACTTCGAATGCTTCGCGCTACTTCTAAATAAGACCGCAAAAAGGACTCTAATTATAGAATTAGAGTCTTTTTGGTTCGAGTTTGTTTCTTTTGAAATGCGTCTACATAATTAACACCTACTATGACAAGCTGTATATTCAAAACAAAAGGATTTAGATTATTAGGTTATGATGTGCTTAATAGATAAAAAGCAATTTTTAAGCAAACATTGGCTATTTTCGGTATGGGTAGTCAAAAGGGACTTTTTTCTTTAGCACGAGTTTCTCATTCTTCAAATAATAAACTTCATTAGGCTTAATCAAAGCTTTATAAATTTTTCCTCTCATTGCCAAAACTAAGGGGATTGGCACAGTATCAATTACCGCCAATTCAATCACTTTTCCTTTGAGGTCTGTGACAATTTTGACACCGGCCGTACAAGTAAATAATGGTGTAGCGTTAATAGAGCATCGAACTTTGTCATTCTCTTGGTTTAAGTTGAATGTCTTATCCCCCCATTTCTGGGTATAGCTGTACTTGTTCCCAGGCAACGCTAGCCCATTCCAACTCACTGTATCTTTTGAAATGTTCACCCCATACATTCTTGAGATATATTCTAGCACTGATAGTATGGTAGGACCGTAACCGTCTCCCCCATTTTGCTCACCGGTAAATGGATCGAACTGTTGCGTAAACTTCAACGTGCGTGCTGTTTTATCTAATAGTTTATGACCAATCAAAGTGACTTCCGCGAAGTGTCCATAATTTTCAAGTGCTTTTATAGCCCTTTGATAGGTAAGACCTTGCGGTTGGCCGCTCCAATTATTCATGGTCGAATTCTGAAACAAGGGGTCGTTGGCAGCTATCGAGGGCAGCGGCATGGGGGTCCAAAACTCGTCTGGGTTCAACAAATGAAACTTTATAAAATCGTCGGCCATTTCTTGCGACATGGTACCGAAATTCATGGTCCGGAGAGAATTGTGAATTAATGTCGGGAGAAATTCATTGTTCTTATCACGATCGTAATAGGCATGCTTCTCCGGCCTCCATAAAAATTGAGACATTTTATCTTTCACTTCTTTTGCCTTAGCGTACCAATAATTTGTTTTGCCGTTCCCCTTTATGGCACTTATTTCGGCCAGTACCTTTCTTCCTGAATAAGAGTAAGCCATCATATCCATCGACTCATATGGCACCATGCTTTTCTCAGGGTTAATATCTGGAGGAAGATTTTTGCCAGTGGGTGCAAAGTCGTTAGCCCAGAGGTCGGGCGCTCCTTTAAACCGAATACTTTGATCTTCTCCGTTGTCCGTAGTGCACCACGCTTCTAAGCAGCCATTGTTGTCTGAGTCGCGTGTCCTCCAAAGAAAAGCATCAAACAACTCTAGGCACTTATACAATTTGGTCAGGTAGGCTGTATCTTTGTTCAGTAAAAAATATACTTCCAATGCGGGTTCTGGAAAATTGTAGCCCTGAATACTACCCCAGAATTGGAAGTACAAACTATCTTTTGACAAATCAAGAAACGGGAGGTGCTTTACATACTGGTAATCCGAGATGGGCCCAATCATGCTTGGAATTTTTCCATCTTCTCTTTGCCTGTCCATAAATATTAATTGATTGTTCCGTGCTATGAGAACATTTCGTTTAGCATACATGGCTCCACCCATTGGCTGCGTTTCTATCCACACATTGCCGTATTCGGCACCTTCGACTAGAACCGTAAACTGATCCGAGAATTTTCGGACATTCTTAGCAGCTTTTTCTTCCGCTACATTGTATAGCCTTTGCAGACTAGTATCTGAAGTCTCAAAGTAACAAGCGGTAGCAGGAACTTTGCCTGCCCTTTGAGAGTAGTTTGTATCGATTTCTTTATGCCCAAATGCAAATAGTAGAGGTAATAGTAAAAATAGCTTATGTGTCATCGTTCGTATTGCAATATTGAAGATTTATCTAAAAAATGCAAAGGGGATGGATTGTCCAAAATAGATTTATTTCCAAAGCCTCGTCCACTTTTGTAGTTGTGAAAGAAAGCGCACAACATTCAATCTTTTCGGAAACTCTTGAGACTAGCGATATAATACTTCCCTAGATTCTACGAATCGAGAAACTGATCAACGACACCTGGATCTTCTCGAAATCTGAAAAAGGAAGGCTTGAAGAAGCCAGGTAAGCCTAAAGAATTAAATGCATCTATAATTAATAGTATAAGTGTGGATTGATC
>DASVUU010000378.1:0-8789 GCA_036386935.1 Cytophagaceae bacterium
TCTTACAACTTCTTTACTAACTCTGATGACGGCTCTAAACTCTTTATAGGTTCAACGCTCGTCGTTGACAATGATGGACTGCATGGAGATCAGCAAAAAAGTGGAACAATTGGATTGAAGAAGGGACTTCATACAATAAAGGTGACGTTTTTCGAAAGAAATGGGGGAGAAGTTCTGAATGTTAGGTACGAGGGAGTGAACATAGCTAAGCAATTAGTTCCAGACACCATATTGTTTAGGGCTTCGTCTTCCATCAGAGTAGCAGCATCGGATGAAATGTTTTTAGGTCAAGATGTAAGTTTCTATCCCAATCCTACAAGCCAGGACATCCATATTGAAACTGTAAATGGCGACCCAGTATATGAAGTGGTGTTTCTGAACGCCTTGGGGAATACAGTAAAAGAAGTACATAACGGCAATTCAAAATTGACTATTAATATTTCTGATTTAGACTTTGGTGTTTATACCGTTCAAATAAAAACCATTGCAAATGTTATCACAAAGAAATTGCGGGTTGAATAATTAATATAGTATTTTGAGTTATAAAGAGGCCAATTTATTGGCCTTTTTTGTTTTAAGACTAATCCAAAAGGTCCCTATTGGTGTTGTCTTTCAACAGGGGTGTTATTGTAAAAAGACTTATTAATTAGAACCAATAATGTTCGACTGAAGAACTAATTAATTGTCATTTGAGCGAATATTTATTCTTTATAATGACAATATGAAATTATATTTTTACAATTGCATAAAACGTTAACCGGGACTTTGCATTTAGCTGACCATTTAAATTGTTAATTTATCCCATTTTATTACCTCTTGCTAATATGGATGTTACTTTGTTTTGGTTAGTTTCGTTGACACATTAGAAGCATTCCGAGCCCTTGCGCAACTGTGAGATTAAAAGAAACAAAGTGGCACTAGAAAAAAATAACCTGCATCCTCGAAATCGTCACCGCCAAGGATATGACTTCCAGGAATTGACGAGAGTTAGTCCTGCGTTGATGCCTTATGTGCTAGTGAACCAATACGGCGCTACCTCTATCGACTTCAGTAACGCCGATGTTGTAAAACTGTTGAATAGAGCTTTGCTCAAATCTTTTTACAAAATAGAATATTGGGATATTCCCGCCGGCTATCTATGTCCACCAATTCCTGGGCGTGCGGATTATATCCACTATATGGCCGATGTGCTGCGCGATTCCAACCTAGGAGTATTCCCAAAAGGCGATAAGATTAAAGTCTTAGATATAGGCGTGGGCGCCAATTGCGTGTATCCAGTAGTAGGGGAAAGGGAGTATGGCTGGAAATTCGTAGGAAGTGATATTGACCCTGTGGCCGTCCTTGCAGCACAAAAAATAATTCATTCTAATAATTTAACCGATTATGTAGAATTGAGGCTGCAAACGAATGCTGCCAATGTATATAAAGGCATAATAAAAGAAAGTGAGGTTTTTGATATTGCCATTTGCAATCCACCTTTTCATTCGTCCTTGGCAAAAGCGTCAGCAGGTACCAGCCGCAAGTGGAAAAATTTGGGCCGAGAACAAAAGCGAACGCCCTTAAATTTTGGCGGGCAACGAGCAGAGTTATGGTGCAAAGGAGGGGAGCTTGCTTTTATTTACAACATGATCAGGGAAAGTGCAGCATTATCCAACAGTTGTTTCTGGTATTCCACTTTAGTATCAAAAAGCGCCCATTTAAACGCATTTTATAAATTGCTCGAAAAACTGAAAGCCAAAGAGGTTAAAACGATTGCCATGTCGCAGGGGCAGAAGATTAGTCGAATTTTAGCATGGACATTTTTAGATAACGTTCAAAGACAAGCATGGGCGGAAGCACGATGGTGAGAACCAACTGCATTAAAACAATTAAATAATACACCCAAGTTTGGATGTCCCTAGGTCATACGTGCCAATCTTCGCGAATGTTAACTCTAGGAATCATGTTATGTTTTTAGTTGACTCCATTATCTAACGGTTATGTATGTCTTGCCTATTTTAATAACAACCCAAAACTACCCGGCGCAGAATAATTTTCGTTTTCCTACCGCGCAAATTTTAAAACAAAAGAAATAAAAAAAAATTGCTAAAAAACTTGTAAAATAAATGATCGCTCACTTATCTTTGTAGCTGATGCGGACAAGGGATGAAGCTAAGGAAAGCACAATTAGGAACGCTGCTATTGAAATGATAGCCAACGAAGGGATCGACAATTTCGGGATGAACAAACTTGCTAGAGTATCGAAGGTATCGCCTGCGACGCTCTACATCTATTACAAAGACAAGGACGATCTGATACATCAATTGGTACGTGAGGTAAGCGCACATCTGTTAGAGTATAGCTTCAAGAACTTCAGCCCTGAGATGAGTTTCAAAGATGGCTTGAAGACGCAGTGGATAAATAGGGCGGAATATTTTTTGAAGCTTCCCTTGGAGCATAAATTTATAGAACATTTGCGCTATACCCATTACTATGATGAGGTGCAGCCGCATCTCGTAAAAAAATTCAAGGATATTTTAGGTCCATTTATTAAGAGGGCGGTGAAGGAAAAAGAATTGTTAGAACTCCCTTTCGAAGTATACTGGTCAGTTGCATTTGCTCCCTTATATCAATTAATAAAATTTCATTCGCAGGGGAAGAGTCATGCAAATAGGCCCTTCAAATTGAAAGACAGCGACCTAATGCTCGCTCTTGACTTAGTGCTAAAAGCACTTCGTCCTTAACGCTGATAATTATAAGATATGGCTTCAAGTACTACTGAGAAAACGGAAATATTGGTATTTAAAACCAATATAGAATCTGAAAACGAATATTCTAAAATAACCACCGCACTGGAAGAATTCTCTATTGTGAAATGGAACATAGACCATGAAGACAAAGACAATATATTAAGAATAGTAAGCGACGGAACGGGTAGCGTAGACATTGTATCCGCAATATCCGAGATCGGATTTTTTTGTGAAGAACTTCAAGATTAAAATAGCCAAATATGACAAAGTCAACTTTAGAACATCAAACACCTCGGTTCTCGCATTATGAAATCTTGGTGATTGCCATCTTGGCCATCACACAATTTACCGTTATTTTAGATTTCATGGTATTATCACCGCTAGGTGCATTAATGATGGAGACTTTACATATAAATACCAGACAATTTGGTCTAGTTGTTTCTGCTTATGCCTTTAGCGCGGGAGCTTCAGGCCTTCTTGCGGCAGGTTTTGCCGATAAGTTTGACAGAAAAAAGATAATGGTATTTTTTTATGTAGGCTTCATTATTGGAACTTTGCTGTGCGGGATTGCGCCTGACTACAATATGCTTCTCATAGCCCGCATCGTCACTGGATTATTTGGTGGCGTTATAGGCTCAATAAGCATGGCTATTGTCGCTGATTTATTCAAGCTCGAAGTAAGAGGGAGAGTAATGGGATTTGTGCAAATGGCATTCGCTACAAGTCAAGTTTTAGGTATTCCTATTGGACTTTATTTTGCAAATAATTATGGTTGGCATTTTCCATTCTTAATGATCGTTGGCTTAGGTATTTTAGTGGTCTTATGTATTATATTTTTTATGAAGCCTGTAACGGAACATTTGAAGGTTAAAAACGAAAGGAATGCATTTAAACATTTAGGCGCCACCCTTGCAAAGCCGCACTATTTAATGGCATTTTCGGCTACAGTTTTCCTAGCTACCGGTGGTTTTATGTTAATGCCTTTTGCAAGTGCATTCATTACAAATAATTTAGAAATCCCTATGGCAAAATTACCCTTAATGTATGGGATTACAGGTGTCTTCTCCATGATCTTTGGGCCTCTTGTGGGATCGATTAGTGATAGAATTGGGAAATATAAAATGTTTTGCATAGGATCGGGCTTAGCTATGATATCTGTACTTGTCTTCAATAACCTTGGGCCGACAGCTTTTTGGATAGTGGTGGTTGTAAATGTATGTATGTTTGCAAGTGTCACCGCTCGTATCATCACCTCTGCAGCTTTAGTGAGTGGTATACCAGCAATCCAAGACAGAGGAGCATTCATGAGTATAAATTCATCCGTTCAGCAGATTTCGGGAGGGATAGGGTCTTTGGCAGCGGGCTTAATTGTTATACAAACTGCGAATGGTAATTTAGAGAACTACGACTTACTAGGGTATGTAGTGATAGTGGCAATGATAGTTACCATGACGATGATGTATTTTGTAAACCGTTATGTGCAACAGCGTATAATGGCACCAGTAGTTTCTTAAGTCAATGTGCAAAATGATTTAACATGATAAATGAAACGCTAAGGGTGAGGTTATCATTTTCAACTAATTTATGGTACTAGTCTTATCAGTAAAGCGCAGTAGACAATTCAAGGCGCGCATCCTTGTAGTAACCATTATAAAGATAAAATAATACGGTCACAAAAATAGCAATTATGGATATTTTAGGCACTATGGCCAGAAGAAGTTTCATTAAGACAACTGTCGCCGCAGCTGTTACTACCTCCGCAACCGCTGGCCTTTTATCAATACCTAACGCCTGCGTCGGCGGGGGCACATTGGATGAGCGAGACAATGTAATTGGACCTAGAGGCGGATATTCGCCTCAGGTGGGGACGTTACTTTCTATGATGACATGGATGAGAAATGCTATTATAGGACCTCTGAAAGAGATAACAGTACAGCAATTGGATTACCTGCATGATGAAAACTCTAATTCAATCGGTTCTATGCTCCTACACTTAGCCGCGATGGAAAGATATTATCAAATACATACGCTAGAGGGTAAGCAATGGGGGGATTGGAGTAACAAGGATAAAAGTCGGTTTGACATTGCCATGAATCTGGGGGCCGAAGCTAGGGAAAAGATCAAAGGTAATAACATAGATTTCTATCTGACCACCTTGAAAGAGGTGAGAGAAATGACAATCAAAGAATTTAAAAATAGGGACGATAAATGGCTACAGTCGGTGGATGAAAATTGGTTTTGGGGACCCACAAATAATTACTGCAAGTGGTTCCACGTGTGCGAGCATGAGTCAAACCATAATGGGCAAATAAAATACATCAAAAGTCGCGCGCCAGGTGGGAAAGACAATAAGGATTGATCGGAAGCAACAAAGGAGTATTATTCTTTCCTCTCTTTCCAAGTTTATATCTAGATATGGCGAGGTTGAACGTTAGTTTTCCAATTTAAGTAACAAAATTAAACCGACTATTTTAATTCAGGCTATAAAGCAGGCCTTGTTTTATTATTATCAAAAAAAGAAACGGAACGTTGAGTCGTCAAATATCTATTTTATAATTTAGCGAAAGTTCATCACCACTCTTCCCGCGAATGCCCCAATTGTGCATGGGTGTTTCGAAGATTATAATCTCTAGGTCTATACTCGAAATTCCTAACTCACTATTAAACTTTTCGAACAAAAGCCTATGAAGTTTTTTCTTTGCTTCAACACTGCGTCCTTCAAAAACACTAATTTCAATAATAGTATGTTTCTCCGTCCGTCCGTCAAAATAAAAGAAGCTATCTTTGTCTATATAGATAAATCGGTGCGCCTATTTCTCCCTGGGGTATTGAAAAGCTTCTACCACACAATCATGTACAACTTCCGAAAGGCGTTCTCTGATAGGATGTAATTCTTCTTTAATTCCAAATATCTTAATCTGTCCCATATTATAAATTTTTTGTTACGAAAGTATTTGTCTGGCGAATGTTCTAAAATTTAATGGCACTTGTCTTTGCCCTACTATTGATAAACTAAGTTAGTTTTGTAAGGTAATATAGTATTATGGAAAAATAAAAATCTGACCTCGCATCTCGCGAAATCTGATTAGAACAAAATTATTTATTCCTATTCGTCATTTGAATGTTTGCCTGATGAACTGGCTTAGCAACTTAAAAATGTTATATATAAATCTCTTAAAAGTTATGGAACTTGGATTATAGATAGTTAAGAATGTAAGAATGATTGAAAATATTATAAATGAAAAGGGTAAAGCAAAACTTACAATCATAGCATTTCTTCCACTCTACGGATGTTTATCAACAGGAATTATATACGTCGGTGTTGGCGTAATAGCAATTCTTTCCTTTCTGAAAGTGAGAAAGGGCGGTGCGGACGAGGGTAGTTTGGTCGTGTTACTCAATGGCTCTTTGATTGGTAAAATTTTTATATGGGTTATCTTACTAGGTACCATAAGTTATATCATATGGCGCATTTACGAAAGTATCACGGACCCTTACGATTATGGCAAAGCCTTTAAAGGAATTATCTTGAGAACTGGAATCGCGCTGAGTACAATAGCTGACTTCTTGATTGCTTATTCAGTGATTCTAACATTACTTGGAGAGAGCAAAATAAATAGAAACGGACAACCCACAGAAGAACACAGAGTCATTGGCAATATTTTACAAGAGGCTGGGGGCATTTCATTGATTATCGGGCTTGGCTGTATTATCTTATTAACAGCGATTGTACAGTTATTTTACGGAGTTACAAAAGGGTATCGGGAAAGGCTTGATATTGATAAATGCAATTCAATCACAAAGAAGTCAATTGGCTTTCTTGCCTGGTCAGGCTATTTATCCAGAGGTATCATGCTAGGAATTGTTGCCATTTCCTTTATTAAAGCAGGTATTGTAAAAAATGCTACATATGTGGTCAACACAGACAAGGCATTTGATTTAATAGGGGATAATGCCGGAGAAATATGGTTTATTCTAGCCGCGTTAGGTACCATTTGCTATGGTCTGTTCATGTTTGTGCTTGGATTCGCCTATGATATAGAAAAGGGCTGATTTTAGCTTACGGATCTTACACAAGACATCTATTGAACTTTTTATAAGGGATTTACCTTTCAATGAATCATTTCTACTCTTGAAAGTCAGGACATTTAAATTATCATTTGCTTTGAGGTGGGAAAGAAACAACCAGTGCATTGCTTATATAATTTATAGATAAACGATCAATGGGTGGCAGTCTGTAAACTGTTATTTCCTGTCTGTTTTGTTTTGTGGTTTTAATGTAATAATTTCAATATTTTTTATGACCAATTCACTAAAGCCAAAGTTGGCATGGGCGATACTGATCGTGGCTGTGCTGGCCATTGTAGTTTATTTCAAATTTGAATCTAGAAAAGTAGATTTCAACTCAGAGGTACGGCCCATTCTTAACGGCAATTGTACCGCTTGTCATGGTGGAGTGAAAAAAGCGGGAGGTATAAGTTTCATTTTTAGGGAAGAAGCCCTCGGAAAAGGGGAGAGTGGCAAAATATGCATTAAACCAGGGGACCCTGCAAACAGCGAATTTATTACCCGGTTAACACACCACGACAAGGAGTTTAGGATGCCACTAAACAAGGCGCCGCTCACAGAAAAAGAAATTGAAACCTTAACCCAATGGATCAAAGAAGGGGCCGAGTGGGTAGATCATTGGGCCTACGTTCCTCCCGCAAAGCAAGCCTTGCCCTCTATATCTAATGAGTGGATTAAAAATCCAATAGATCATTTCATAATTGCAAAGATTGAAGCAGACAAAATAGATTTAAAACCGTCTGTTGAAGCTGATAAAAACACGTTGCTACGGAGGCTAAGTTTAGATCTTACAGGACTTCCGCCTACCATCGCAGAACTAGACATGTTTTTGAAAGATTCTTCCAATAACGCCTACGAAAAGGTTGTGGATCGACTTTTAAGCTCCCCTTCTTATGGCGAGAGATGGGCGGCTGTATGGCTAGATCTTGCTCGATACGCCGATAGCAAGGGTTATGAGAAGGACAAGGAGAGGAATATCTGGCGATTCAGGGACTATTTGATAAAAGCGTTCAACAAAGATTTACCCTACGACCAGTTCACAACCGAAGTCTTGGCGGGCGACTTACTTCCAAATCCTTCGGAAGATCAGATTTTCGCAACTGCCTTTCATAGAAATACGATGAACAATGACGAGGGTGGAACAGATGATGAGGAGTTCAGGATTGCTGAAGTATTAGACAGAGTGAACACTACGTTCGATGTTTGGCAGGGGATCACCATGAGTTGTGTTCAATGTCATAGCCATCCATACGATCCCATCAGACATGAGGAGTATTATAAATTTATGGACTTCTTTAATCAAACCCGGGACAACGACAATCCTGACGAAGCGCCTGTTCATTTTTCAAGTGACGACTACAGTCCACAAAAAGCAGATAGCATAATTAAACTTATTAGTTCAATGCAGCACCGAAAGTATGCCAAAGAACCTTTTGATGTAAGGACATTAAGGAGAAAATACCATAATTGGCTAAATGTACTTGACTGTGATGAGTCCAAAGGCGTATTGATGGATGAGAAAAAATTGGCAGTAACTTCGGAAAATGCTTATGTATTGTTTAAGAATGTAGATCTTAATAATGTCATGCAGTTTGAAGGATTTTTTAATGTTCCGAATGGAGGAAGCTGTTTAATTGAAGTAAGATTAAATAAAGTTGATGGGCCTCTTTATGGAGTCATTGATGGCAGACCTACTTTCAATGAGTGGAATGTAAGGAGTTTTAAACCGAAAATTCAAGTTCGTGGACCTCAGAATGTTTATGTAGTATTTAAGAAAGGCAAAGAAGGTATCCTTATGGGATATTTTAGCAAATTTCGAGCTATTCCAGCGAAAGAAGATAAAAGACTTTCCACTTTACAGCAAGAGCTAGAAAAATATATAGAACCTGAAGGGACACCTGTAATGGCAGAGTTGCCCTCTGACCGACGACGTACCACAAAGATATTTCATAGAGGAAGCTGGCAAGACCAAAAAGAAAAAGTAACGGCTGG
>DASVUU010000379.1:0-5819 GCA_036386935.1 Cytophagaceae bacterium
TTAGTCTTCAGTGCGCAATCCATTTGCAGCGGTGCATCGCCATCTATCTTAACAGGTTCCAACCCAGGTGGCGGTACAGGGATTTATTCCTATCAGTGGGAAAGCGGTACATCATCTTCAGAATTTTCATCTATTAATGGAGCTACCTCTCCTACCTTTGCTCCAGGTAATATGAGCGCAGAGGCATGGTTTAGGAGGAAAGTGCTTTCAGGAGCATGTTTTTTGAACAGTGATCCAATTAAAATATCGATTTCTCCTAGTGGTTATTGGACAGGCGCTATTTCACGCGAGTGGAATGATCCAAATAATTGGTGTGGTGGGATTCCCAATGGTTCTGATGTAATAATTAGCCAGACGACTATTAATTCTCCTTTGTTACCGAAAACTTCTGCAAGTGTTGGAAATCTTACAATCGAACCCGGAGCCTTGCTTACTCTGCAGTTGAATAGTTATTTAACTATCAAAGGAAATTTCATAAATAAAGGCTCATTCGTCGATCTAGGTGGCACCATAGAATTTTCAGGTGATAACACTTCAAAAGAGATAGCAAATCTAAGCACTATAAAAAATATCATCATCAATACTCCAGGAAGAGTGGAGTTAAAGTCAAACCTATCAGTAATAGGTGCACTTACTCTTACGAAAGGATCATTTAAAACCAATGGCTATTTCACACTCAATCTCGATAGCGGCGCCATTGCGGGAGGAGGAACGGGAAATATCATAGGCAATGTAAATGTTGCAAAAAATATTCCCTTTAGAGGATATCATTACATTTCCTCACCACTTAAGGCTGCTACTTTTGCTGATTGGAATGATGACGTTACACTTGCAAGCAATAACTATTTCTTTTATGACGAGACCAACAAAAGCGAGCTAAATTCTGAAGGTTGGACAGCTATACCAAGTGTTTCAAGTCCAATCTCTTTAATGAATGGCTATGCTGTCTTTTTTAGCAAACCAAGTACTTCGATTGACATGACTGGGACCTATACGCATGGTGTAGATCCTCAAAATATAAATATCACAAGATCTTATACAGGACCAAACGGTTCAGATGGTTGGAACTTGGTGGGTAATCCCTTTCCAAGCCCTATAGACTGGAATGCATCATCAGGTTGGACAAGAGCGAACGTTTACGATGCTATATACTATTGGGATGCTCAACACAAAAGATATGCCAGCTACATTTCCTCAAACAATGCGTCAACAAATGGCGGAAGCCAATACATACCTGCGATGCAAGCATTTTGGGTAAGAGTTGATACAAATGGCACTGACGATAAAACGATCCCATTCGGGATGACTTCGGCAGTAAGGGTAACCAAGGGGTCTGACAACAGATCTGTTTGGCGAGAAGAGGCTGAAAATAATGTATTAAAATTAACCGTCAGCAATGGAAAAAATAATGACGAGACTATTCTAAGACTAGTTGATCAGTCCACTCACGAATTCGATGGAAAGCTGGATGCATTTAAGATGATGAATGACGCAAGTGTGCCGTCCTTTTATTCATTGTCTCATAATACAAGGTATTCTATAAACTCTATTCCAAAAGACTATAAAAATTCCACGATTCCTTTGGTTTTAAAAGTTGGGGAAATTGGAGAGTATACTATATCTGCTGCTAGTCTAGCAACCTTTGAAAGAGGTGTAGATGTCATTTTAGTAGATAGCTTGTTGGGAAAACATATTGATCTGCAAGTGGATCCTTTATACAAATTTCAAATGGAAGCTAAGGATTCTCAAAAGCGTTTTTACTTAAATGTTAAATATGACCAATTGATTACGGATACTGAAATGAAGTCTGTCAATAATGTCCATATCAGTTCTTTTGAGAAGACCGTTAATGTCAATTTTATTAATGGTGAATTTGGCCATGCCACTATTGTTATAGCAGATTCTAAGGGTGAGATATTGTCCAACGAAATATTTAATACCAATCAGGCATTATATACTAAAAATGCTTCAAATCTTCCCGCAGGAATGTATATCGTAAGGGTATTATCTGGAAACCAAGTAAAGACACAAAAGGTAATCTTTTAACCTTTCCAAATAAGATACTTAAGGGGAAAAGTCTCTTAAGTATCCTGAAATCCTACCGGTATTTATTCCTTTTGCATCTCTTGGGCCTAACAGACTATCCTTTACTTTTAATTCTACTTGACCAAGACCCTTATAAGTGTTGGACTTGAAATATCACTCATATTACAATTCAGGGCTTTTCCAGACTCTATTTAATTATATGTTTAACCTATCTTTTTAACTCTTTGGTCTAAGAGTTAAACAATACTCTCTAAATCGAACAACTACTCTCTCCTATAAGAGTAAAATTGTTTAAATATCACAAGGCGTGAAATTTGAACATGTACTTCTCACAGATACCATGAAAGAGTCAGCCAGCAAAATAATCTTTTATCTAAGCGTAATCCTGCTCTTACTCAGCGGAGCGGAGCTTCAAGCCGCATGTACATCGATTACTACTCAACCAGCCTCTACTACGATATGCTCAGGTGTAAATACTACCTTTGCAATTGTCACGGCTGGGGGCTCAACTACTTACCAATGGCAGGTGAGCAAGGACGGCGGTACCACCTGGACGAATTTAACCAACGTTTTGCCTTATTCTACTGTCACTACAGCGACTATGAATATTACAGGTACTCCTGCTGTGATGAACGGGTATAAATTTAGATGTAGTTTGAATGGCTCCTGTGGATTTTCTAGCGCTGTTTCTCTTACAGTAAGTGCAAGTACGGTTCAAGTGCCCATTGCAAACTTTGTGGCGCACTATCCATTTAATGGAAATGCCAATGATGAAAGTGGCAGCCTGAACGCCGGTACTTTACAAGCTGCACCTACACTAACAACTGATAGGTTTGGGATTGCCAACAAGGCATATTTGTTTAATGGAACATCACAGTATGTTTCTACCAGCAATTTGTATTCGAGTCCCAACAATTTTACGATTTCAATTTGGTTTAAGACCACGTCGACCTCAGGAGGGAAACTAATTGGCTTTGGCAATTCCCAAAGTGCTACAAGTTCTGCTTACGACCGGCATATTTACATGTCCGCAGCTGGTCAACTATATTACGGCGTGAGTTATGCCACCTTAAAAACCCCTTCGGCATATAATGATGGAATCTGGCATCAAGTAACAGGCACGATGTCTAGTACTAATGGAATGAAACTTTATGTCGATGGCGAATTAATAGTCAGCAACGCGGGTACCACCTCTGGGCAAGCTATAACTGGATATTGGAAAATAGGCTTTGACAACCTTGCAGCGTGGCTGGACGCAGGAAATTCTTATTTTGCAGGAAGCCTAGATGACGTTTATATTTATAGTACAGAACTTACCGCAACTCAAGTTTTGAATCTATCAAGAAATGCCTACGGGGCCTCTAACGACGGACCTGGCTGTTCGGGAACGACTATCAACTTTGCAGCGCCCACACTATCTGGAGCGACCTACTCATGGACTGGCCCAAATAGTTTTAGTTCAACTTCTCAGAATCCAGCAATAACGAATATTTCCTCCGCTAACAATGGCATTTATACATTGACAACCACCCAATCAGGATGTACTTTCACCTCTTATACTCTTCTAAGAGCTGCGAGCATTTATAACACCATTTCTTGCGATGTCCTGTCGCTGTGTTCATCGAATACACCTTCCATCATTACTGGTACGCCCTCTGGTGGAAATGGAACCTACACCTACCAATGGCAAAGCAGTACGACCTCCTCCACCACAGATTTTGCAAATATTTCTGGTGCTACTTCTGTGAGCTATACTCCTAGTAGTCTTTCTCAAACAACATGGTTTAGAAGAATTGTCACTTCAAATTTATGTACTAGCACAAGTGCAGCCCTAAAAATAACGGTTTACGGAAGTGCACCTGGTACACCATCTGTTTTTGGTAACAATCTATGGAATATTTACAGCTATTCAGATAATAACTTTTCTACCTATGCTGGTTATTACACAGAATCATCTCTAACGTTCAATTCCAATACAAAATGGGGCGAGTCCTATAACCCTAGTATTTACAGTGATTATTCAGGATGTGTTGTTGGCAATGACCAATTTTCCTTATCAGCCAAAAGGACCAATTTTACCGCAGGAACTTATCAAATCGATCTTTCCCACGATGATGATATTTCGCTGTATATTAACGGGGTAATGGTTGCGTCGCAAAGTGGGATCGTGGACGTGTCCAACGCCTGGACGGGGACCTTAGGACCGACAACAGAGATAGAATTAAGATTAAAAGAAGGCTATGGAGGAGCAAGGCTTGCCCCAACTTTTACTTCAAAGACAGCAGCTACAGGGGTTACAGCGGGTACTTTGAGTGGTACTGCCACTATTTGCAGCGGGTCTACAGCCGCATTGACAGGTACAGTAGGAGCGAGTACGCCTACAGCCAATGCTTGTTACATGAATTATCAATGGCAATCGTCTTCAAATAATTCAACTTGGTCAAATATATCAAGTGCCACGTCTCAGAACTACACAACAACAGCTTTGACTTCGACAACCTACTTTAGAAGAGTAGATACAGATGCATGTGGTAATACAGCCACGACCAATACTATTACTATAACGGTCAATCCGGTACTGACTATGACGACATCTATAGCTGCATCATCAACTCTTATATGTGCAGGCACAAGCACTACCTTTACAGCGACAACAGTCAATGGAGGTACAGCATCTCCAGCTGCGCCTCTGGCTTATGATGACTTTAATACAACGCCGGGCGCATTGGAGGCCAAGACAAGTGGCTCGGGTTGGGAAAAAGCCTGGTATGTGCAAAACAGTGACGTAACTGTCCCTGGTTACAACGTCTCATCAAGTTCTCCGATGACCTATTCCACTCTCAAAACCACTGGCAACTATGCAATAGGTGGATATGCCTACCTTTCCGCTGGAAGAATGATTGATGTGGGCAATGCTGCATTTGCTCCTTACCTCTCTTCAGGACTGATTGGAGCAAGTGGAACTACCATGTATATCAGTGCATTAATGAGAAAAGATGTCAATTACGACGATGAACTTTCGCTACAGACACACAGCAATTGGATTGAGTGTTTTGCAACTGAAAATGCGACAGGTATGGGGTATTTTGGAAGTTCTTCCAACACATCAGGCGTGAGGTATTGGTCATTAAAGGTAAATGGTGCAGTCATACAAACCACCGTTCCAGTATCTGTTGGGACTACTGCACTTCTTGTAATGAAGATCACTTTTGGTGCAACTAATACCATTAGTTTATTTGTGAATCCGAGCTCAATAGGCTCTGCCGAACCTGCCGCCATCCTTACCACCACTACAACAAGCGCAGTAGCATTTAAAGCTATCGCATTTTATGGAGGAAATTCAATAAATCAATCATCAATAGATGAGATTAGAATTGCTTCTAGCTATGCTTCAGCTACACCAACCACCTCGTCACTATCATATCAATGGCAGTTGAATAATACCAATATCTCTGGTGCTACTAATTCCACCTATACGACCTCCACTTTAGCATCAGGAGATGCCATCAAGACGATTGTGACTTCTGTTGCAAGTTGTTTAGCAAATAGCACAGCAACATCTAATATACTTACAGCCACTTCTGGCCAATGGTTGGGAACTACATCGAATGCATGGAATACAGCAAGCAACTGGTGCGGAGGAATACCCGCGCTTACAACAGACGTTGTCATTCCTTCTGGAACCCCCAATTCGCCTGAAATTGCTTCAGCTGGGGCAAGTGCAAAAAACCTTACCGTCAATTCTGGTGCTACCTTAACATTGGCCTCAGGTG
>DASVUU010000380.1:0-1689 GCA_036386935.1 Cytophagaceae bacterium
ATATATTTTGGCGCAAATTAAGCAATCTTTAAATGCGATTGCGGCTTACCATTCAAATTCTTTATTTTGCACAAGTTTCCGGTCTGGCCGGAATTCTTAACAAACCATGAGCGAAAAAATTAAAGTTGGTATTTCAGTAGGTGATGTAAATGGTATAGGCCTCGAGGTTATTCTAAAAACCCTTGCTGATCCAAATGTTCTAAACTATTGTACTCCAATAGTCTACGGAAATACCAAAGTGGCCTCGTTTTATCGTAAGAGTATGGCCATGAACGATTTCAGCTTTAATGTAATTCCTGATGCGAGCCAGGCTAACCCTAAGCGGGCGAATATGATTAATTGCTGGGAAGAAGATGTTAAGATTGAACCCGGTACGATCAACGAAACTGGCGGTAAATACGCTTTTTTATCGCTCGACAGAGCTGTTGCAGATTTAGTAGTCGGCGAAACCCAAGCCTTAGTTACGGCGCCTATTAATAAACATAATATTCAGAACGATAACTTTAATTTTCCGGGCCATACCGAATACATCCAGCATAAAACCAACTCAGCCGATTCTTTAATGTTTTTGGTAGGTGAGGATTTAAAGGTGGGTGTAGTAACCGGACACATTCCTGTAGGCGAAGTAGCAGCCAGCATAACCAAAGAAGCAATCATCTCTAAGCTGCAATTAATGCACAATAGCCTTAAAGGCGATTTTTGGTTGCAAAAACCCAGGATAGCTGTTTTGGGCCTAAATCCTCATGCAGGAGATAGTGGTTTAATTGGAAAAGAGGAATTAGAAACCATCATCCCTGCCATTGAAGAAGCAAAAAGCAAAGGCATATTCGCTTTTGGACCGTATCCAGCCGATGGTTTTTTTGCTAATGGCTCACATTTGAAATTTGATGCCGTATTAGCGATGTATCACGATCAAGGTTTAATTCCATTCAAGTCGATTGCATTTCATAATGGAGTCAACTTTACTGCTGGTTTACCTGTTGTACGCACATCTCCCGACCACGGAACAGGATATGACATCGCAGGGCAGAATCTTGCTTCGGAAAGTTCATTCCGCGAAGCCTTGTTCATGGCTATAAATATTGTAAAACGCAGAAAAGAGTTGCAGGAACTTACTTCCAATCCGTTAAAAATTTCCAAGCTTTCGAAGGATAGAGATTAGTGTTAGTCGGGAAGTTTTAGTGTTAGGTCGGGAAGTTTTTGGTCGAAAGTCCGGAAGCCAGCTCGGGCGCAAAACCGACTTCCCGACTTTCCGTCTTCCTGACCCCTAAACCAACAAACCCCAACCCTCAAAATCCTTTTCAAAAAATCTTTTTCAGAATGAGATATTTCCCTATCTTTGCAGGCTCAATTGCCGTGCTTTGAAATCGTTGCAGGAATACAAAATACCATTTACCGGATTAAAAACCGGAAAGCATCAATTCGATTTTGATATCGATGAAAGCTTTTTTGCAGAGTTTGAGTACTCACTCGTTAAAAATGGTAAACTGAGTGTTGAAATGGAAATGGATAAGCAGGAAACTATGCTTATTCTTCAGTTCAAAATAAAGGGTGAGATTTTTTCAAATTGTGATTTTTGCCTTTCGGATTTTCCAACTAAGGTGAAAGTAAACGAAAGGCAAATTGTAAAGTTTTCGGATGATGAGAATCTGGAAGACAATACTGATGAGATAATAGTGCTTGGAAAGA
>DASVUU010000381.1:0-11521 GCA_036386935.1 Cytophagaceae bacterium
TCTCCGTATTTACCCGACTATCCTACAGCAATTCTTGCAGATGATGGAAAGGGGGATTGTTGTTTTGGCAAGACGACAGAAAACTGAGCACTCCCTTAGGTACAGATAATATATGAGGCACCTTGACGGAATTAATTCAAGCGGTTCTCGTCCGCCTTATACGCAACTAACATCTATTTTAGGAGCAGGGTATGCTAGGACAGCTTAGCGCACCGTTTTATTAGGGAGCAGCAAACAGTACAGCGCCATAGAAGCATTTAATCAAGGTACATACTCTACGTCGCCTTTGGTAGATATTTTAGACACCTACAATTTTTGGAGAAGTAAAGTAAAGGTGTTTGAAAACAAAACAGCCGTTAGAAAGCACAATGATTCATATTTTCTTGATCGTAATTACTACATCAACCGATGACCCCTCCCGCAGCAACCTCGGAAGTTGGGATTCGATTGTTCTTTACAGAGAAACAATTTACTGCACTAAAAAGCATTGATCCAGATATCATGCATCCAGGATACCTTCAACTCGTAAAACAGCCAAACTCCAGCGAGGTTGTTCCCGAGGTATATTCGCCCATTGCAGGCGAGGTACTAGTGACACCAACTGATTGGAAGGCAGTTGATGGGGTTATTATTTGGAAGCAAAGGTCACTGGATTTAGCAACTTTTTTATTCAAAGAAGCAAGGGCTACGTTCCGCCTGTAAAATGGTGTGGAAGAAGTCTCACCAGAAAAAGGCATCTTCAATGTTTATCCTAATCCGGTAATGGATAAATTGAATATTGTAGGTCTGGGCGAGTATGACTACTTGCAGATTGTGGATCAATATGGACGCATAGTGGGTAAATCTTCAGGGAATCAAAAAGCCATCGAGCTAAGTGTTGAATCCCTAGTGGAGGGCCTCTATATCTTAGTTGTGGTGAAGGATGGAGAGATGCAGTGTGTTAAATTTGAAAAAAGATAGGGCTATTTCAGTCTCCTTTTACTTGATGATTTTGCCGCGTTATATTTTTAGATTCGTTATCAAATTACGGTTAGTGGCAATGGGGTAAGATGTGATTAAATAAGAGTAGCCAGATATTTTTTTTGCTGGCTACTCTTATAATGTGGTTACTAATTCACCATTTCCGGCATAGTCATCATTTGCATTTCCATCATGCAAGCCTCCTGCTCAGGACTAAGTGTATCTAATTCTATTCCTAATTGGCTCAGGTGCATTTTAGCTGCCTTTACGCCCAATCCTACCGGCATTTTGTATGTCTTGGGTTCATACATTTTATTGTTCATGTAGAACTCCATCATAGCCATCAATTGGATAGAGAAACAAGCTGACATCACGAAAGAAGAATAGCCCATCGAACAAGCCATGTTTATTGCACTTCCTTCACCAAGTATCATAATATTTTTTCCTTCCACGGTATACATATCAACCATCGGCTTCATGGTCATCTTCGTATCGCCAAAGTTTTTATTCAACCATGTCATGTCTATTTCAGAGTCGTAGTCGCTCATATTGCAAACCATGCAATTGTTCTTCATCAATTTAAAATGCTTCTCGGTAACAGCATCTCTGTTCTCAGTCGCTGTAACAATAATGTCAGCAGTTTTACATGCATCTTCCATTTTCATCACCATGCAACCGTCCATGCACGCCTGAAGTGCACAGAAAGGATCTATTTCTGTAACAATTACGCGTGCCCCGGCCATTTTCATAGCATCTGCACATGCTTTCCCCATATCTCCGTATCCAGCGACAACACATACTTTGCCGGCAATCATCATACCCGTTAGATTTCTTAGAGAAGTGATGAGTGATTCCATTGAGCCATATTTATAATCTATTCTGGCTTTTCGTGGTGAAGTGTTCATATTCATCACAGGCATCATCAACTGGCCTTCTTTCATCATCTTGTTCATCATCTGCATTCCCATTAATGAATCCATACAAACCCCAATGACTTTCTCCATCATCATCGGGTGTTTCTCCATCATCATTTTCGTCATCATCCCAGTAGTATCCATGATCATGTTGACAGGCATCGTCATTTTTCCGTCCAAGAACATGCACATTTCCATGCATTCGATCATCTCGTCCATGCTCATTCCTCTCATACCAAATGTAGGAATACCCATCATGTTCATTGCAGCCGCTGCGTTGTTCTGTGTAGAATTCATATTACAAGCACAGCATCTTACTTCAGCGCCCATCATCATCATGGTTTTCAACATCACTGCAGTCTGAACGGTAACGTGCATAGAGCAGGCTATTTTCATACCGTTGAACGGTTTCATCTTTCCAAACTCCATCCTTAATGCCATTAGACCCGACATTTCCATCTCAGCCATTCTAATTTCATTCATGCCCATTTCTGCCATTTTCATATCAGTCATCATTGGCATTTTCTTTCCATTCATCATATTGCAAGCTTGGCACATCATCATCGTGCTCTGGTTTAACATGCAAAGACAGTCCATCATTTCCAGGCTTTTTTGCATTTCCATGTTAGAAGTCGACATCTCCATTTCCATATCCATTTGCATCATCTTCATCATTTGCATCATATTCATGCAAGCCATTATATCCATAGGAGCAGCCATCATCATTTTCATTTCCTTCATCATCATCTCCATTTTTCCCATCATGGTGCTTTCCTTCATGCCCGGCATCATTCCCATAGCCATCATCATGTTTTCCATGCATTTCATCATCATAGTCATGCAATCTGACATCATTTTCATTGCAGCCTCTGTCATGTTCATGTCTTTCATCATAGACATCGCTTGCGTCATCATCTCCATGCATGAGGTCATCATCCCCGCCTCATCCTTTTTGCCCATACCCATCATCATGTCACAACATCGGCTCATCATTTCCTTCGAAAGGCTCATCATATTCATGCATTCCATGACGCCCATTTCTTTGCTCATTGTACTTAATCCTGATTTCATATTGTTTTTATATTTAATTAAATGGTTTCGAGATAAATATAGGGTTAAAAAAACAAGGAAGTACAACTTAGCTAAAAGCCAAGAATGGCGCCATCTCTATGAACATGGTGGAGATACGAACTTTTATTTGGACGTTCGAGGGAAAGACAATTTAATTGAAAGCTATGACTATGCAATGAACCACCCCGCCAAAGAAAATTTGGATAGCCCGAAATGATAGGGCTATCCAATAAGATGGTTAACGTACCACGAAATTTGTTTACTCTATCGGTTTATTTAAAAAATACTCATTTACCACTTCTAAAAATGTAATGAAGGTATACTCTTCCTCATGGGCCTTTAGGTACGTTCTAATTTTCTTGAGAAAATCGTACAGTGGTTCATAATACTTGTGACAAGTTTGTTCCTGAAGAAATTCAATTGTAAGTCCATTCCCTTTTTCAATAAGCAAATGAAGCGTTATGAAAAAGTAGGAGATAGGTAGTTTGCTTCCTTCTAGTATAGTTCCACTTCGCAAGGTAGTTCGAAAGCGACATTTTTTGCATTGAAATTGAAGCTTGGGTTTTAGCCAATAGTGCTGTTTGCATAAACATCTTTTACAATTAATGCCTTTGCGGAGACGAAACTCTTTAAAAGCATCAATTGAAGATTCTTCGTTTCTATATTCCCTCAATAATTTCGGCGATAGCATTAATTCTTCTTGTGTGTTGACCGTTATATTTAAATGCATTTTCTAATGTTGTGCTGTCTAAGATGTCTGTGATTTGGTCTCTGACTTTTTCCATGATAAGTCTGAGTTCGCATGTTTCCTTGCTACAACATTCAGCGCATTTTGAGTAAGATGTGACGCTAACACAATGGATTGGAACGAGGGGTCCGTCAAGTATTCGAATGACCTGACCAAAAGTGATTTCGTTCGGTGATTTTGCTAAGCTATATCCGCCAAGGCTGCCCCGCTTACTATATAGAATTCCGTGCTTTCTTAACTCGAGGAGAATGGCTTCTAAAAACTTCATTGGAAGCGATTCTCGTCTGGCGATTTCTGAAATCTGTACTAATTCGTCTTGATGTGTTAGATACAGCAGGGCCTTTAACGCGTATTTTGTCTTTTTAGATAGCATAGAATCCACTTTTAGCTTTACATGTTTGCCTATAAATTTGGCTGTGGTGTCAGGCGCAAATATGATTTAACTTTGGTATATCCCTTGGGGAATTTGACTGCGATCTCTTCGTCTTTCACTGCCGGTACGATGATGACGTTTTCGCCCTGTTTCCAATTTGCAGGTGTAGCGACACTGTAAGCGGAAGTGAGCTGAAGCGAATCCAGCGCACGTAATATCTCGTCAAAGTTTCTACCGGTAGAGGCAGGGTAGGTGAGGGTAAGCTTTATCTGTTTGTCCGGGCCAATGATAAATACCGACCTTACGGTAGCAGTCTCATTTGACCTTTGCCTTATCATGTCATACGCAATTGCCACATGCTTACTAGGGTCTGCTATAAGCGGAAAATTGACAATCGTCTCCTGCGTTTCATTAATGTCATTTACCCATTCTTTATGGGACTCAATGGGGTCGACGCTGACAGCAATGACTTTTGTATTGCGTTTATCAAATTCAGGTTTAAGTTTGGCAACAGTTCCAAGCTCAGTGGTACACACAGGAGTAAAATCTTTGGGGTGCGAAAATAATACTACCCAGCTTTTACCTATCCACTGATAGAAATTGATAGGCCCCTGAGTTGTTTCTGCTAGAAAGTCGGGAGCAATGTCCCCTAATCGAAGTGCCATATGTTTAATAGTTGGTTAAAAGTTATTATTTGCTAATTGATTCTAGGTGGATTTACGGTAAAATTTCTGTCTACCAATAAAGCCTATAGAATTAGTAGACAAATATATTTCTTATTGCCACATATTCAAAAAAAATGACAAGAATTTGGTGGTAGGATAACTGGATTTTTTAAAGGGCGGGCGAGGGCATTCACAAAAAAGATAACCGGAAGTAATTTATTTTAAGGGTCGGCCCTTCTGCTTAATAGTATATCATTCTTTTGCAGGTATTTAAGATAGAGGCTGTAAAGCCTATAAATACTAGTGTCTAGCTCAATTTATATCGTTTCGTTAAGAACGTTTTTCAATAGAATAATATCGTGTTAGGATAGGACTAAAGCTGAAGTCTGGGAATCGTACCACAAATTGGTATTGTATTTTAGAAACAAATCAGTTTACATTTGCATCATAAATTTTAGCAAAAACAGACCACCACCCGGAAGCATGAAAAATTACATATTTGCCTGTTGTATTTTCTAGTCTACTAATCCTGTACCCTTAATCCATATTGAATAACCTCAAATTCCCAAAAAATTAACACTGTTATCGTAATACTATACTAATTCTATAGACAAGATGAATTCAATCAACTTACCACCTAGAAACCTCCCTAAGCTACTCATATTTGGGTTTGTGACGCTCATTGTATTAGCTATAGTCCTTTCCGCTTTTAAAAATTTAGAATTAGATAAGTCCAAAGCGGACGAGAAAACGGCAGCCAATCAAAAGCTTAATATTCCCAAGGAAATGGTTTTTGTGGAAGGTGGGACCTATCAAAATGCTGAGAAGACCCCTGAAGTCAAGCAGCTGATCAAACCATTTGCGATCGACAGAAATCTAGTAACGGTGGATGACTTCATCAAATTTGTAAATGTAACTCAGTACAAAACAGAAGCGGAACGGTTCGGGAATGCTGCAGTTTTCGATTTTGACAAGCAAGAATGGCTTTTAGTAGATGGAGCCTCTTTCCTCTATCCTCAGGGCATTGACAAAGCACCTGCACAACTAGACCATCCAGTAACACAAATATCATGGAATGACGCACAAGCCTACGCTAAATGGAGGGGTAAAAGATTGCCAACTTCAATAGAATGGGAGTGGGCCGCCCAATCTGGCGGGAAATCCAAGAATGTTTACGCATGGGGAAATGAAATAAAAAAAGCGGGCAAGATCCTAGCGAACCACTGGCAAGGTGAGTTTCCTATCAAAAACACTAAAGAAGACGGTTACCTAACCACCTCGCCCGTCGGAGCGTTTGGCGCAAACCCCATCGGGCTAACAGACATGGGGGGAAACGTCTGGCAATGGTGTGCAGACAGCATTCTTCCTACTGCCAATGAAGCTCAAATGGACCCGTCCATTCGAAAGGTAACAAAGGGTGGTTCGTTTCTCTGTGATCCAAAAGTCTGTCACGGGTTTCGTGTAACGGGTGCAGCGTCCTCTACCCCTGAAACAGCCCTTTTCCACACAGGTTTTCGATGCGTCACTGACATCGAAGATAAATAAGGTGAACCCAGTCAAAGCATATTTACTACTAAACAAACGAACATGATTTTAATTTTACGACAGTTTTCGAAAACTTCAATTTTGCTTTTATCTTTTTTATTGCTGTCAACTTATTCTTTTAGCCAAACAGAAATTACAATAAAAGGAAAAGTAGTTGATGACCTCGCAGGTGAGGCAATGATTGGTGCAAACGTGCACATCAAAGGAACTTCCATAGGTACTGCAACAGACGTGGACGGTAGCTTTGAATTAAAAACAACTCAAGCACCTCCTTTTACTATCGTAGTGGGAACGTCTGGGTATCTAGACAAGGAAATAGAGTTTTATGAAGAAACGGACCCTATTGAAATCCGCCTGAGGATTTCGAAGACGTTAGAAGAAGTAGTGGTTGTAGGCTACGGCGAACAAAAAAGAAGAGATATCACAGGTTCGGTATCATCTATTCCTACAGAGTTAAAGACGCAGCCAGTAGGATCTGTAGAGCGCTTATTACAAGGAGCTGTTGCGGGTGCGGTGGTCACTCAAACGTCAGGCCAACCGGGCGGTGGAGTATCTGTACAGATCAGAGGAAGCAACTCCATCACTGCAGGTTCTGACCCACTTTACGTGATTGATGGATTTCCTATCAACAATGATATAGAGATTACCGATGCCGGCGTCACGGATAGAAATGGTATTCGATTGAATCCTCTTTCTACGATTAGCACGTCAGACATTGAATCGATAGACGTTCTAAAGGATGCGTCAGCAACAGCAATCTACGGTTCTCGGGGTGCCAACGGAGTTGTTATTGTTACAACAAAAAAGGGTCTTAAGAATAAGTCTTCCATAAACTACGACGCATATTACGGGGTACAAAATGTGGTAAGGAAAATTCCGGTGTTGACAGGTGCCGAGTGGTGGCAATTGAGGAAAGAGGCAACATTAAATACCCCTGGAGGTAAAGCGCCTACGCTGCCTGTACCTACTGGCTTTGACTATGATACGACCGGGGCAGGGACAGACTGGCAAGGAGCGGCATTTAGACAAGCACCTATTCAAAGTCATACCTTGTCATTTCTTTCAGGAACGGATAAAACCCGTGTCGCTTTGTCGGGAAATTATTTCAATCAAGAAGGAGTATTGCTAAACACCGGTTTTAAAAGGTTTTCAGGCCGCTTAAATCTAGATCATGAGCTTAGTCAAAGATTCAAATTAAGCTCCTACCTCACAGCAAGCAACTCGCACATCGATGTAGCTCCTCAGGCAGTCGTGTTCAATCTATTGATGACGTCACCTGCTATTCCCGTCTATGATAATGCTGGAAACTTTGTAAAAAACACCTCTACAGATTCTCCACTTCAAAATCCCATTAACTCACTTTTAAACCAAACAAATGAGAGTAAAACCTTTCGTTTTCTCGGTAATGTGGCCGGTGAGTACAAAATTATCGATGGACTAACCGCAAAAGTTTTGGTGGGAAGTGATGTAGTATTCAATAAGCAAAACAGGTATTTGCCTAATTCTACCTACGAGGGAAACAATACCGGAGGAATTGGTACAGGGGGTATTGCAACGATAGGGTCAGTATTTACAACAAACTGGCTAAACGAAAACACTTTAAATTTTTCCAGGATAATAAATAAGAAACATAGCATCAATGCTGTGGCTGGATTTACCGCGCAAGCCTCTGATTCCAAATATTACATCGCTTCGGCAGGTGTATTTGCTTTTGACGAGTTGACCTACAATGCCCTGCAAAATGGAACAGGGGCGAGGGCTCCAAGTTCTAATTCTATCCAATGGCAGCTGGCATCTTACCTAGGTAGAGTGAACTATGTATTAAATGAAAAATATCTATTTACAGCAACTTTTCGGACTGATGGATCTTCTAGATTTGGCGCAAACCATAAATGGGGATTTTTCCCATCGGCTGCGGTTGGATGGAACGTCAATAGGGAAAATTTTCTAAAAGATTTTAGAGTTCTTAGCGACCTTAAACTACGGGCAAGTGCTGGTAACACAGGGAACCAATCTATTCCACCATATTCATCTTTATCTCAGATTGCACCTTATCGTTATAGTTTTTCTAACACAACCGTTCAGGGGTACGCACCGCTCAATGCTGCAAATCCAAATCTAACTTGGGAAAAAACCTTTCAATTAGATTTTGGTGTTGACTTCGGACTTTTGGATAATAGAATACACCTAACAGCCGATTACTATGACAAGAAGACGACAGATTTACTATTGAGTGCGACAGTACCTGGTACCTCGGGCTGGTCATTCTATGATCCTACAACGAATATAAGCTTGGCATCCACTGTTTATCAAAATCTAGGTGCGGTACAAAACAGAGGGGTAGAGCTTGCGCTTAATACAAGAAATTTTGAAAGCAAGAAGTTTAGTTGGAACACTACTTTCATATTTTCGAAAAATGCAAACAAGATTCTAGATCTTGGAGGGCCTGAAAGAATTATTCCCGATACAAGACTTCCGTCAGTATTACAGGTAGGTGCACCCGTAGGATCGTTCTATGTCTACCAAACAGATGGTTTGATTCAACCCGGTGAGCAGGGGCCAAATGCATTGACTCCACAGGCAAACAAGACGGTGGGTGGCCAAAAATATAAGGACATCGACGGGGATGGCAAGATTACCCAGGCGGGAGACCGGGTACTGATAAAGAACCAACCGGGTGTCAACTTTGGATTTACAAATACCTTCAGTTATAAATCACCTGTTGGGACCTTCGATTTAACCGCATTTTTTCAATCTACATTGGGAGCTAAGCTATACAATAACAACCGTGCTTGGCTAGAACTTGGCACTGGATTCTACAACGGTTCAAAGGATATGCTTGATAGATATTCAGCTTCAAATACAGACACAGATGTGAAGGAAGCCTATCAGGATCCAGCCATCACTTTGTCTGACCGCTACATTGAAGACGCGTCTTATGTTAGGCTGAAAAATCTGACTTTAGGATTTACACTTCCAGAAAGCTGGACTTCCAAAGCAAGGTTCAAAACTGTAAGGATATACGGATCATTACAAAATTATGCAACCTGGACAAAATACAAAGGATATGACCCGGAAGCCAATGTAAATGGCCAGTCCTTGATCTACAGAGGCCTTGACAATGGGGTCTATCCAAACGCAAAGACAGCATTACTAGGTGTCAATCTTACATTTTAATTAATTATTGTTTCAATCATTACGCTTATCAATATGAAAATTATACAATATATCTTATTAGGAACTGTGCTATTTGCCACTTTCTCTTGCAAGAAGTTCCTTGAAGAAAAGCCGGAAGGATTTATTCAAACAGAAAATTATTATACGACTGAGGTAGATGCTATAAACGCAGTCAACGCGGTCTATTTTCTTCTAAACCAAGGAGGAAATGCCGTACAGACACCCTACAACACTTTGTTTAACACTGGGCTGAATTTCATGGCGGACGATGAATTCCCTGGACCCGGAGCTACCAATCCAGACGTTAGGTCGATGGCCAACCTTTTGCACACCTCTGCCAATCTCAGGGTTTATGAATTATGGCAGCAACATTATGCAGCCGTTCGAAAAGCAAATTTGGCTTTGGAGAAAATACCTGGGATTACGATGACACAAACATTGAAAGACCGACTTCTAGCCGAAGCCAAGTTTTTGCGGGCACTTTGGTACTTTAATCTAGTTAGACTTTACGGAGATGTTCCTCTAGTTCTGATCCCTCAAAATGGAATTACGGCTGCAGAATATGCTGTGGAACGTGCGCCCTCTTCGGTAGTGTATGCCCAAATTGAGAAAGACCTCCAAGAGGCTGCATCGGTCTTGCCTGTCTCTTATACAGCTCCTAACGTTGGACGAGCAACCAAAGGTGCGGCACTGGCTTTGCTTTCCAAAGTATATCTCACCAAAGCGTCACTTCCGTTGAACATTACACAACACTATCAGGACGCAGTTTCTACTGCAGAACTTGTATTGTCTCCTGCTGACGGGGGTACTGGCACCTTTGGATATGCCTTACAAACAAACTACGCCCAAGTGTTCCTTCCAGCATTTAAAAATAATTCTGAACACATCTTTTCAGCACAATTCAAGTCAGGCACAAGTTCTACACACCTAACTCAGGGAAATAATCAAAACCCTCGTTCTATCCGTGCTGCAATACCGGGTCTTGCTGGCTCATACGCAGATCAGGTGTGGTTCTACGACAAGCCAGATTCAAATAAACCGGATAAGGTAGATCATTTTTTTAGCGTCTTTAAATTGTACAGTCCTAAGGATAAAAGAAGAGATGTGAGTTTTGTTACAAACTATAAGGTAGCAGGAAAAGTATATGGAGCTCTGAATAATGAAAAAATTCAGGGAAGCAAACTTGACTCGATCCCATATTTCAATAAGGCCTGGGATCCGGGGTCTACCGCGGCCACAAGTGAATCAGCTGCCAATGTGGCAATCATACGCTATGCAGAGCTGCTTTTAATTCATGCAGAGGCAGAAAACGAACTAAATGGCCCAACTGCAAAGGCCTATAGCTCCTATAATAAGGTGCGCAACAGGGCAGGTCTAGCTGACCTAACGCCAGGCCTTGATAAAGATCAATTCCGTGATTCGCTCTACCTGGACAGGCGATTGGAGCTGGTATTTGAATACCAAAGATGGTTTGACCTAGTCCGTCAAAAGGACGCTTCCGGGAATTCTATCTTCGTGAGCACTCTAAAAGCTCAAGGCAAGATAAACGCAAATGACAGACATAGACTTCACCCAATTCCATTAAACGAAATTCAAGTGAATCCTAAACTTACTCAGAATCCTGGATACTAAAATCCATTTTCACACTTAAACCAATACAATATGACAATTCAAGATTTCTTATTACTCGCAAAAAAGATTACGGTTGGAATTATTGTTTTTTTAATTCCAGTAATCACAGTGATATCGGGCTTGCTGCTAACTACTTCCTTACTTAAATAAAAATTTATGGAAAATGAAATAACAGAAAAACTCATAAAAAATGTAGCCTTAAGTCTTCTGATTTATGCACTACCAATCCTTCTTATGTTTGCTACTTTCTATTTCACAGGAGAGCGGCCATGGAAAAAGAACCTTAAACAAAATGAATTAACAACTACTAAACACACCATTCGATGATAGAACTTATTACTTCCATATTTAAGAATCTCTCAAGCTGGGGGCTTCCGGTCATTGTGCTCTTATTAGGCATTATAGAATTTTCCTTTGGCCTTTATGAAAAAGGCTG
>DASVUU010000382.1:0-2781 GCA_036386935.1 Cytophagaceae bacterium
TGCTTCGTATAAAAGTCAGTTCCCTGATTGGCTTATGCAAGCTTTGGTCGAGGACCGTGAGTCATTTTTACGAATGGATTCCGTTCGATCATTCGTCTTCATCTGTTTAATAGCTGGTTCATTGTGGCTATTTGTCCAAAACAAATTAAAAGAAGCCTATTTTCTTCCGATTGTATGTATTTTGGTATTGATAGATTTATGGTCAGTGGACAAAAGATATTTGGACAATAGCGACTTTAAATCCAAAAGAAATCATGAACTGGAGGCCTTTTCTCCTACACCTGCAAATGAGATGATCCTTCAGGATACAGATCCGTACTTCCGGGTGTTTAATACTACATCAGGAATTACAATGGATGCATTTACCTCTTACTTTCACAAGTCGGTTGGAGGCTACAGCGCCATCAAACTGTCAAGATACCAGGACCTAATTGATTCCTGTTTAAGCCGGGGGAATATGGGGGTTTTTAATATGCTTAACACGAAGTACTTTATAGTGCAGGATCCACAGACAAAATCACCCATAGCACAACGAAATCCGGACGCTTCAGGTAACGCTTGGTTCGCATCCAGTTATAAGTTAGTAGACAACGCAGATGAAGAATTGAACAGTCTAAAAAATATAAATCCAAAGGGAGTGGCGTTTGTTGACAAAACGTTCAAAGGAAATCTTAGCGGCCTAGAGATAACAGATACATCCAATGGATCCATATCGCTTGCTACTTATCATCCTCATAGATTAGTTTACCAGTCGGAATCACAAACAGAGGGACTTGGCATTTTCTCAGAAATATACTATCAACCGGGCTGGAACGCTTATATCGATGGCAAAATCACCCCACATCTAAGGGCAAATTATGTATTGAGAGGACTGCGAATACCTGCTGGCAAACATAAGATAGAATTTAAGTTTGAGCCTAGTCATTATTTTGTTGGAGAAAAAATAGCTTTGGTAGGCTCGATCGTTTTAGTTGTTTTCCTACTTACCGTTGTTGCAGCAATCATTTATCAAAATTCGAGAAAGAGAAATTTGGCAATTTGATCCCAATTTAGCTTCCACTAAGGATCGTGGTGATAGGGCCGTTGTTAACTATGTAGAGTGGCCGGCGGGAAGCAGGCTTATTTGTAAGGTTAGCAATTGAATTAAAAACTGTAACGAAACTCTTAAGAGGGCTACTTTAGTTTGGCAACCGTTAAATAATTTACCCCAAGTTTTTTTTAAATTGAAAGGGCTTCTTACAATTTCATGGCGGCTAAGACTACCGGAGTCTTAGCCCGAATTTAAATTACTGTCTAATTGTACACACCTGTACCACATTTCAATTCTAGAAGCTTTTAACTTAACTAATGACCCTATATTTAAGGAGATTTATATAGGGCTGGCTTCTGTACTTTGCTCATAATGTGTCAAATTTCTAATTATATGTTCTATCTACTATCCATTCATCTTAAAATGTAAAAGCCACCTTTCCATATACAAGCTTATTTTTTTAAGATTCAATTTAATTGTAGGTTTACTTTGGAGCTGCACTGAAATAGAAGAATGAGAAGAAATTTAAAAAGTGTTTGTTTACAATTTTAAAGCACTCCAATAAAGTAAAGTAGAGAATGGCAAAAGCAAATAAGAAGATATTGGTGACCGGTGGGGCGGGTTATATTGGGTCACATAGTGTAATAGAGCTCATAAATGCTGGCTATACTCCCATCGTTGTTGACAATCTATCTAACGCACACAACACAGTTTTTACCGGGCTAAATAACATTTTAGGATTTGATGTCACCCACTATAATGTAAATTGTAATGACCATAGCATCTTAAGTCATATTTTTAAAAAAGAAGAAACAATCGTAGGCGCCATCCATTTTGCCTCGCATAAAAGTGTCGGAGAATCTGTTAAGCTTCCTTTACAATATTATAAGAATAATATACAATCTCTTATCACACTAATTGAGGTAATGATGGAGAATGAGGTATACAACTTGGTTTTTTCTTCTTCCTGTGCGGTTTATGGAGACGCTGAAAAGTTGCCTGTGACCGAAGAATCGCGGGTAGTAGCTCCTAAATCTCCTTATGGCAATACTAAAAAGATATGTGAAGAGATACTTCAAGATCACGCCAATTCAGGTACCCATTTTCGCTCAATTGCCCTACGCTATTTTAATCCCATTGGGGCACATGAATCAGGAGAAATAGGGGAATATCCTTTGGGAGCGCCGGCTAATATCTTGCCTATTATTACTCAAGCTGCTGCAGGAGTTAGAAAAGGATTTACAGTATTTGGCGCTGATTACGCCACACCTGATGGAACTTGCGTGCGAGACTTTATTCATATTACAGATTTGGCGAAAGCCCATGTAAAGGCGCTGGAGCTTTTAGAAAATAAGGAAGGACAAACCTATTTTGATACCTTCAATATTGGCACGGGGAAAGGATATTCTATTCTGGAATTGATTAATGCTTTTGAAAGAATTACCGGACTTAGGTTAAATTATACAATCGGTCCGAGGAGAGAAGGCGATATCGAAAAGATGTATGCAGGCGTAGATAAGGCTACTAGAACATTAGGTTGGAAAGCTGAAAAAACCTTAGACGAAGCAATTTCAGATGCTTGGAGATGGCAAATGAAAATTGTTGAAATGGCCAAAAAAAATATTTTCTAATTATCAATTAAAGACAATAGGTACAAATAATTATAGGTGATTTTAACGAAAACCTATTACTCAAGGGCTGTACAGAATAAGTCCTTTTCAAGTCAAGAAGCTTTTTTGCTTTTTTCTTCT
>DASVUU010000383.1:0-7689 GCA_036386935.1 Cytophagaceae bacterium
CTGTTCCCGATTTTCTATATTCCGAGCTTGGGTCAAAAGCTTGGTCTATGCTACCATTTTCTTTGAGTTTGGCGATATTCTCACCTTCAGAATATCTGTTTCCGATGAATCCTGCGACAAGTATTCTTCCATCGGCAGCGAGCCTAATCTTCCTAACGTCGCTGTGAAAACCGGGGTCATATTCAAAGCTTTTATCAAAAGTCCCATCTATGTTTAGTCTAGCTACTTCCCCAACAAAATCCCCGTGTTGGTTTCTGAAGGAGCCACTTATTAAGATTTTTCCATCCGCCTGAAGGGCTATTGCCTCGATGTAGCTATACTTGCCAAGTGTAGGCCTAAAGCTCAGGTCCAAGGTTCCATTGTCGTTGAGCCTGATTATTCCAAGAACTGCTGAATCCCTATTCTGAACAAAGCTTCCTGCCAATAGAATTTTGCCATCTTTCTGAATAGCAACCGCAACTGCACGGTCGTTCACCCCTGTTAGAGGGTTAAAGGTTTTATCCAAGGCCCCATCTGGATTGAGCCTGGCTATGCCGTTTCTTGTAACGCCGTCGTACCTAGTAAAATCGCCTGTAACCACTAATTTCCCATCGCCTTGAAGCCCTATATCCCTGATACCACCGTTAGCTCCCGTACCGCGAAAAAAGCTTGGATCTGCGCTGCCATCGTCGCTAAGTCTAGTTATATGGTGTCTTATGTTTCCTAGATATCGTAGAGAGTTTTCAACAGTCAATATTTTACCATCCCTTTGGAAGACGATCGCTTGTATATAACTATCTAATTCTAATAGCGGTATGAAAGAATTATCTAACGTTCCATCGTTAGAAAGTCTTACTATGCGGTTTTTTGAAACACCATTATACTTGGTGAAATTTCCTCCAATCAAAATTTTGCCGTCGTTCCCAATTGCCAGAGTATAAACGTCATCATTTGCACCTGCACCTAGATTAAAGCTTGGGTCGAGGTTACCGTTACTAGCTAGCCGAGCTACACGGTTTATCGCATTACCATTGTAGCTTATGAATTTTCCTCCTATTAAAATCTCTCCAGTATTTTGAAGTAATATGTCATAAATGACATCACTTGGGCCTGAACCAGGATCAAAACTCTTGTCCAGACTCCCATCACTATTCAGCCTTGCAATGCTTCTTCTTGGTACCCCATCGTAATTCCAGAATGCCCCCCCGATTATTATCTTTCCATCACTTTGGATAGCTATATCATTAATGGTCTGATCGACTCCTGTACCTGTATTAAAAGTGAGATCTAAACTTCCGTTGGCGTTTAAACGTGTGAGGTATATTTCAGTGTGCCTGATTGTTGAGAACCGTCCAGCAATTATTATTTTGCCATCATTCTGAACTTCAATTGTACTAATACCATTGTAAGAGCCATTGTTAGTAATTAAGTCTGGCTTAAAGCTTGGATCTATGCTTCCATCGGTGTTTAACCTTACAATGGATTTTATGGGCTTGCCTTCGAGATTTGAGAAATATCCTCCGATCAATATTTTCCCATCATTCTGGATAACAATAGAGGCAACTGTGCTATTTTGTACTTCACTAAGGTCAAAGGTTTCGTCCAAAGTGCCATCGCTATTTAGTCTAGCAATACCCTTTCTGGTAAAGCCGCTGTATCTGGTAAATTGCCCTCCAATCCAAATCTTGCCATCGCTCTGAACGGCTGTTGTAAGTATTTTGCCATCAACCCCATCCCCAAATCCAAGGTCTGTAGGGTTGAAGGTCGGGTCATTTGAACCAGCTTGGGCCCATAAGCTTTGCCGACACAACAGTATTAGGACTATTGAGCATATAAAATTGACAAGGTTTTTTTTCATAAGAGGGGATTTTTATTCGTGTTTATTAATAGTGTAGGTTTATTTGGTAAATAGCTTTATGACTTCTTTTAGGTGCCTAAGTAGGAAAACTTTTTTGCTTATAATTACAAGAACCACCTTGCCCATTTTTATGCCATTTCCATTGTCCAATTATAGGCTGAAAAACACCGCCCAATAGAATCTTTGTATGGCTTTGAACAGCCAGAGCAAAAACTTTACTATTGGCTCCTTCGCCGCTTCCATATCCTCGCTATTCTGTTTCCTTGGTACCATTTAATGCTCGCAAAGTTCCATTGATTAAAATCTTTCGTTATTTTTATTCGCTAAAGCCTTGGGGTAAGGAAAATACAGTTCAAGCCTATAATTAATTAATAAAGGTGCGAAATCTCTTCAATACTTCAATCACTCTTAAATCTTGCTAAGCCATTTTTTGGGCTACATTATATATTGAAAAGGCCCCGCAATCAAATTTTCCCCCCATTTTGAACAGCCTTAGTAATCAGCCGACCGTTGGCGCCGTCTCCGTTTCCAAATCCTATATCGGAATGGTTAGAAGTGGGGTCGTTCGCACCCACTTAGGCATTGCATTGGCTGGATAATATAATCACGCATACACATAGTATGGAAAGAAAGTAGTTCTTTTTCATGGTTAAGCGGTTGTTTACATTATTTGGCAAAGGTGAAATGATTACATATATCTAGCCATGGAAGATATAATTGGTTGCCGTGAGGGTAAGATTTTTTCATCTGCGGACCGCTAATACGATTAGGGTAAGTTCACAGCAATTGAGAAATAGGTTTCTTCTAAGGTCGAAAAAAGAACCTTATATAGCAGTATCAACAAAGCAAAAATTTTGAAATAAAGATGCACATGACGTTTTAACTTAACCGTAATAAATCTACAAGGAGGCACTAGACCTAGGGTCATGAAAATAAGAGAAGGGATTCCTTTTTAATTAGTGCGTTTTATAAGTGGAAGAGAGCTTCGCAAGACTTTTGGTACACTTGCTATAACGCGCAATAAGGGGTGCTTGACCCATAATGTTAGTTATTGAGAATGGGTATATGACATGAAGTTTTATAATAATAAAAAGACATCTTTTAAATTATTGTTCTTCTTTGAGGTTTATGAATTCAGCCGAATCTTATAGTAAACTCAGTTTTTCCTGCACATATAGTCGACAATGAAAATTCATATCCATGGTTCATTAAAATCTCTTTGGTCATGGTAAGCCCAATCCCTTGTCCATGTTGCTTGGTACTAAAAAATGGCGAGAATATATAGTCCGGTTGTTCTGCCGGTAGTCCTTTTCCGTTATCTCTAACCACTAATCTTGCCGGGGAGGGGGAAGTGTTGATTTCAATCTTACCATTAGGCAATGATCCTATCGATTCGATTGCATTTTTAATAATATTAATCAATACTTGCTCCATTTGTAAGACATCTCCCTGAATCACCATCGGTGTGCTTGTAGGCTGATAAACAATTGAAATATTTTTCTCTTTGCAAATTTCGCCATACAACTTTAGGACTGAACTCAGGAGTATAGGTAGATCTAACGTTTTAAATACCGGCATTGGCACCTTCACCACATCGGCTAAGTTCCTCATAAAGACATTTAAATTGTTGTTCCGGTCAATCGCTACCTGAAAGGCTTGGGCGAGGGAGTCAGAGGTGTTTTTGATGCTCAATGCCGAATGAAGAATGGAGTTCACGGGGCCTATGGTGTTATTCACCTCGTGTGACATCATGCGAATAACTTTTGCATAGGCCTGCTTTTCTGCACGCGCCAGTTCTTCTGTCAATTCTTCTATGACGATGAAATACCTTTGAAATCCTCGGTCTAGAAAGTGAGACATTTGCAATTTGTATTGATGTGCGTGGCTTCCCAAGTATTTTGGCTTTCCAGGGACCAAGAAATTGATTTCGGATAGCAAAGCAGAATACATTTGTGTCGGTGCGTTGACGTCTGTATCGGCCAAGAATAAGATAGATTGTGCTTTGGGGTTCACCTGTTGTATCTTCTTGTCATAATCAAGAACCACGATACCTACCGGGGAGGTCATAATGAGTTTGTCTAAGAAGAAATGCTGTTCTTCTTGTTTTGTCCTTTCCATTCGCAGTTCGTCCATCATCTGATTGTAGATCCCAACCAGTTCCCCCATTTCATTTATTCCTCTGCTAACGAATTTGACATTGAAATCATGGTCTCTGATAGCCTCAGCGCCCTGCACAAGCAGCTTCAAGGGCTGGATCATCTCACGGTACAGCTGCCATGATAGCGCGAGCGAAATAAGAATACCAGCTTCTGCCACAACAAACCAAATCTTGTCTTCTTTGAATATAAAATAGGAGAGGACCAAACAAATCGTATGGAGCAAAGAAATGAATAGAAGGTATTTATTCTTCAGTGTCATTATAAGGGATATTATATTTTTCTAAGCGTCGATAAAGCGCGCTTCGTGTAAGCCCAAGTGATTTGGCTGCCTTGCTAATTTTGTTTTGATGGAAGTCTAGGGCTTGTTTGATCATTAGTACTTCCGTTTCTTCTAGGGTGAATGTGCCTACCTCCGGTAGTTGTATGCTTCCTTTATTAAAAGACGAGGTCTCCAACTGGGATTGAAAATCCACAACGTCAAGACCATTTTTTTTACTTACCAATAAGGACCGCTCCACCAGGTTTTTTAGCTGACGGATATTTCCTGGAAATGGCAATTGCTGTAACCACTTCATGGCGGCTGGGGTAATGGTAAGTGTTGGACGGTTATAAATCTCTTTCAGATTGTCTACTAAAAACTTTACTAGGAGGGGGATGTCGGTGCTGCGCTGCCTCAGGGAGGGGAGTTTTACTGAAATTAAGTTGATGCGGTATAAGAGGTCTTCGCGAAAAGTCCCCTTCGCTACCATTTCATGAAGATTTTTATTGGTCGCACAAATCACCCGTACGTCCACCGTTCTGGTCTTACTACTTCCTAATACCTCGTAGGTTCTGTCTTGCAAGACCCTTAACAGTTTTACCTGACTGCTCATGTCCAGGTCGCCTATCTCATCTAAAAAGATTGTTCCTTTATTGGCCATTTCAAACCTGCCCACACGGTCATTTCGGGCATCTGTGAAGGCTCCACGTATGTGACCAAACATTTCGCTTTCAAATAAAGAAGTAGAGATGCCTCCTAAATTTACTTTTATAAAAGGCTTACTAGCTCGTAGACTATTGTGATGAATGGCCTCTGCGATCAATTCTTTTCCAGTACCACTTTCTCCGGTGATCAACACCGGTGCGTCTGTTTCGGCGATTCTACCGATAGTTTCTAAGATTTCCAGTATTTTTTCATCCTCTCCAATAATATTTTTAAAGTCGTATTGCTTATCAAGTATTTTTCTATTGGGATGTTTTACCTGCCTTTCTTTAAGTGTAAGTAATGTCCGAACCGTTTGTAAAAGATGGTCGTTGTTCCAAGGCTTATTTATGAAATCATTTGCCCCTGCCTTTATGCCCTCTACAGCAAGTTCAATGGTGGCCCAGCCGGTAATTAAAATAATAGGTACGACTGCATTTACCTCTCGAATCTTTTGAAGTAATATTAATCCATCGTTCCCTGATGTATCCAACGTAAAATTCATATCAAGGATAATAAGCGAGATATTGTTCTTCGAAAAAAAATCCATCGCTTCTTTCTCGTTAAAGGCAGGTACTGATTTTATTCCATTAGATTCAAGCAGAAGCTTCAAAGAACTTTGCACGGCCACGTCATCATCTACAATTAAGATCATCTTTTAAATTTATTCTGTTCAATACTAATCTTCATGCAGTGCCACGGCTGGATGTATAGTCGCAGCCTGTCTTCCAGGATACAGTGCACATAGTGTCACCAGTAAATATATAAATATTATTGCCAATGAAAGCGCTATGAGATATGTTGAAGCAGGAAGGTCGAAAATGTGGAGCAATGGAAATTGAATTGCAAAAAAGCTTCCCAAAATTAAGGCCAGCGTTGCCATGATCAGGGCTTCAGCTATTAATTGCCTAGTTACAGACATTTCACTCGCACCAATAGCTCTTCGCAGTCCGATCTCTGCGCGCCTTTGGCTAATGTTGTACCACAAAACTCCGAATAAGCCGAGTGATACGTTGATGATGAGGAAGGTAGAAACAATTAGCATAAGCACCATAGGGATTAACTTAACCTTGTTTTTTCTCGCTTTCTTTATAGACAGAAATTCCATTTCGGCATTTGTTATGAGCTGGTCGTCAGAAAGAGCTTGGTAAATCCTATTTTCAATAACTTTTTTCGAACCAGGCTCGACCCTTACCAGAATTCTGAGGATGGAATTATCTGCCAAATTTAACCGTCGGAAAAGGCCGCTTTCTATTTCATTGAAGTCATCTTTATCTCTTATGTCATTTATTACACCAACGATTTGTCCTTCCCACAATAATTTGCCAATCGCGGTTTCACTGTTAAATAATTTCTCTTTCAGTGACTGCGTAATCACAATAGGTTTATCCTTAGCAGCATCATCGTCTTTGGAAAACCATCGCCCCTCTAGCAATTTTATGCCCATTACATTTGGATAACTATCCTCCGCATCATAATAGTTTGCTTTTGCCTTCACCTTTTTATATTCATATTCTCCTGTATTATTACTAAAGGCATAAGGAATATTCACGCTTGAAAAAGTCAGTTCCACTATTCCAGGAATTGCCTTCAGCCTTTTTCTTAAAGTTTCACAGGTAAGACTATCTGCGGTGGTAGTAGATGCTGTGTCACTATAAATTGTATTCTTTAAAAAGGAGATGGACAGTACATTCTCAAACTCAAACCCATAAGGACGTCGGTAATTGTCATAGTAGTATACTACGAATGAAAAAAGTATAAATACAACCATGAAAGAGATAAATATCTCTAGCAGCAAAAGAGAATTTTGTCTCTTCTTATTCCAAATTAATTTATACAAATGTTTTAGCATGTTGGTAGGTTTTATAAAACTTATTGCGCCTTCAAGGCATTTACTACTTTCATTCTTGACATTCTCCATGCTGCGTAAACGCCGGAAAGTATTCCAAAAATGAAAAAGGCCAAGAGGCTATACCATAGAATGATCCAGCTGATTTCAAATTCTGCATATGGGATTAATTGATACCCGTTGCTCAGAGAGATAATTAGCTGTGAAAGCAGAATACTTATGATTCCTCCAAGTAGCGTGAGGATAATATTCTCTATCAAAAATTGCATTACGAGTGTATTGGAAGAAGCACCAAAAGCCTTTCGGACGCCAATTTCAGACGCCCGTTCCATTATACGGCTCGTGTTTATGTTGATCAAATTTAGAACAGGAAGCAATATGAAGATCGCAAGGATAATGGATGCGATGGTATAAAATTTACTTACTCCGGAGTTCTTTTCATCGCCGAAAAATCCCCTTGTTTGAATGGCTAGATAGCTTTCCGCATTTGAATAAACTTTTGTATAATACTTGTCAACGGGCGGTACCGTTCCTATTGCTTTTTGATATTCATTTTCTAGTTTAGATAGCTCGTCTTTTGAATTGGCTAAAAGGATTGCATGATAGCCACTTTGCCATCCTAAAATTATTTTATCTTTTTTGTAAGCGTCTGAGACAGTATAGGGGAGGTACATGTCTGCATAGCTAAACATCATACTTGCTGCAACATTCTTCACAACTCCAGCTACCTTATATTTTACATGGTCTGACTCTATATATTTACCAACCACAGAAGGCTCCTTTCCAAAATAAAGGTTCTTAGTGTTTTCTGTAATTACCGCAACCTTTTCTCCATTTTCAATTTGCTTCTTGCTATAGGGCTTTCCCTCGAGAAACTTGTATT
>DASVUU010000384.1:0-4470 GCA_036386935.1 Cytophagaceae bacterium
GAAGCGCCTGCCGCAATTCCATACTTCAATGTTCCTAAATAAGTTAGGGTATCGCCATCGATTATTTTTATCAGATTGTCCTGGCAAAATGCATAAGACGCAGGGAAAATTGATAAAGTAACTAATAAAGCAAAGGCGTAAACTGTGCCTGTTTTTAAAGTTTTGGTCGTTGGTATTTTTGTACTTTCCAATAGTTTCTATTTAAAAATTTGTACCCATCCCTTAAAAGACCTGTCCTTTGAAGGGTTTTCGAGAAAATAGTAGTAAACCCCTTCTTCGATCCGATTTCCATTCCAATCAAATCCATACTCCTCATTTTGGTAAACCAGAGCCCCCCACCTATTGTAAATAGATAGTCCCCATATTCCAGGCTCAATTCCGATTACTTTAAAAAAGTCATTTTTACCATCATCGTTGATGGTGAGTAAATTTGGAACAAATACCGGGTAGACTGTAATTTGCCTATCTGCTGTATCTTTACATCCCAGGCTGTTGATGCTTATTAATTCTATGTTATAAGTGGTTTCCTTGTCAATCTGGTAGCTATGAAAAGGATCCCTCTCAGTGGAATTAGTTTGATCTCCGAAATCCCAACTGAAGGAATCAGCCTCTTTGGACAAATTAGTAAATTGAATGTCTTGAGTAGTATATCCTTTCTTAAAATCGGGCCTAAAATCTGCAGTCGGAGGGTTTACTATCCTTACCCTAACGGAATCAACGGCTTCACAAAATGATAACTTATCAATTGCCTTATAATGGAAAACTGTCGTTGCTGGAGGAGAAGCAATTGGGTTTGGACAGGTATGACAATTCAGGTGTTGACTGTAAGCGAATATTACACTGTCATTGGCAGTAAAATCCTTATTTAATTGCACTTTCCCATTTGGGCAAATTTCTTGAGGCATAATTTTATAAGGGAAAGTTTCCTCTATTTTTACTTCTACACTATCCATTGGTGGTAGAGCTGGACATGAATTTAAGACTACCAACTTTATCATTTCGCCTGCATCGGAACTGGCATCCTGCAGCGCATCAATTTCGATGAAGACAGAATCCTTGTTAATCGGGATGGTGACATTTGATGGAATGTCCTTATAATCTACTCCGGCGACTGCATTGCCTTTAACGAGGTAGTTAATATTTATCTCCGTCGATTTGTCATCATTAGTCCTTTTAAATACGACATACGCCTTATTACACCCTTCAATCGCGTTTCTAAATCTACGAAATTGATAGATCACCTTTGTTTCATAGTTTTCGCTTTTTAGACTTCGATTTTCTAAAAATACTCCCGAATCACAGGTCGCATCTAAAACGTCTGCTATTGCCAATTTTAAATGATATGTATTGCACGGGATCACTTTAATCTTAGCCTTTAGGACTTTGGTAAATCCATCGTATTGGACATCGAGGTCAATAAAAGGTGTGCTTCCAGTCCCATTATCAATATAGAAGTCAGGGTTACTTATATCATTGATGGTGTTGACATCAATTGGTATGTTGGTGCCTGGAAGGAGTGCAATGTTCTTTTTTCCAGTGATACCGGGTCCAGATATGAAAAACCCGAATACATCGTGGTAACCACCGCTCACATATTCTAGATATTCATCGGAACCAAATACGTAATTAAATTCTAATATGTCGGAATTTACGGTGATGTCGAATTCGAAATTGCAGATGTCGCTAAGTCTTTTCTCTGTAGTGAGTAGTTCTTTTAGGTCATTGTCTTGCATGTCTTCAAAACCATTTTCCTGGGTCGCGCAGGCCGAATTATTGGGTCCTGACGCTAGGGCTGCTGCACCGCATGAAAGAATTAAGCCACTTTCAATACCTAAAAATCCCGTATTGTCGTCGAAATGCCCGTAGGGTTTGAGCTTTGTAGAAGGACAATTTATCTTGAGATTTGAAATATAGACCCCTTTACCTGCTAACTGTTGGATAAGCTCCTCGGGAGAAAAATTATCATTCACCGTGATCTGTGCGTGCAGTGTATGTACAAGAATTAAAAGTAAAAACGAAAAGGTGGTGTAGCCTTTAAAGACCATATTTAGAATACTTTGGAAAAGAAAATTAAGTAAATATTTGTATAATGCGTCTTACTTGAAAGATATAATTTTGATGAAGACACCTCCGTTGTTTTTTATGATGGTTTTTTTATTCTCCTGTTCGGGTAATAAAAAAGGATTTTTTGCTTATACAAATGTCCCTTCTCATGTTATTCCTTACACTCCTATTGAGGGTGAGATAGAGGACAAGCAAATAGAGCCTACCCTAAACGGAAATAAGGAAGAGTTATTAGTGATGGTTAGCAAGGAAAACGATAAAGCGGATCGTCTAAATGGTGAAATCTTTTATAATGGTGATAGAAATTCTGAGCCAAAGCTTGGCAAGGCCACTAAAACGATACAAAGAGAGTCAGTCAGGTCAGTTAAAAAAAGAGTGGTGCCAGAGAAGCAAGTAAGTTTGCTTCCATTGATTTTACTTGCAATATTTTTTCCTCCAATTGCGGTAGGCATTAAAAAAGGATTTGGAACGGTTGCGTTTTATTTGACCGTCTTGTTGACTGCTTTGTTATATATACCAGGCGTAGTCTATGCGCTGGTAAAGATTTTAAGAAGAAAAGAAAAGGTTAAGATGATAAATACGTAGTTATCAAGATTAGTGATATCTTAAAATTCACTATTTATTAAGTAAGTCAAGTTAATTGTCAACTACTCAATTAAGTGAAGAGGGTATTTTTACCTAATAATCTACTTTGTCTATAAAAAAAACGGCTGCATCGAGCAGCCGTTTTTTTTATATCTATAAGTCTTAAAATTAAAAAGTAATCAGTTGCTCTCCGTGTTGGCTCATATCCAGTCCAACAGCCTCTTGCTCCTCTTTCACTCTGATAGGTATTAAAAGATTTACCAGTTGGTAAAGGCAATATGAACCGCCGATTACAAAGCCTGCTACCAATCCTAAACCTTTCAAGTGAGTGATTAATAAATCAAGCTTTCCGGTAGCTACTACTCCACCCCATTTTTCGGTTGCAAATATTGCTGTGAAAATCATACCAACAATACCTCCAACTCCATGGCAAGGAAATACATCAAGGGTATCATCCAATTGAGTTTTAGTTTTCCAATAAACTACTATGTTACTCGTGATAGATGCAAAGGTACCAATGAAAATAGATGATGGTACTGTTACAAAGCCTGCTGCAGGTGTAATTGCAACTAGACCCACGACCGCACCGATACATGCACCCATTGCACTAACTTTTCGACCTCTGACTGCATCAAAGAATACCCATGCTAAGGCAGCAGCTGCAGAAGCAGTATTTGTAGTAGCAAAAGCTAATACACCGAGAGAATTTGCTCCTAGCGCAGATCCTGCGTTGAATCCGAACCAACCAAACCAAAGAAGACCAGTTCCCAATATTACGAAGGGAATATTTGCTGGACTGTGTGATACTTTTTCTATGTGTGACTTCCTTTGCTTTAAGAACATGGCTCCTACAAGGGCCGCCAATCCAGCGGAAATATGTACTACGGTACCTCCTGCAAAATCAAGCACTCCCCATTTGAAAAGGATCCCGTCTGGATGCCATGCCATATGAGCTAGTGGGCAATATATAAGTAATGAGAACAAACAGATAAAAAGTAAATAGCCGGAAAACCTAACTCTTTCAGCAAAAGACCCAGTGATAAGTGCGGGGGTGATAATGGCGAATTTCAACTGAAATAGAGCGAATAAAAGTAAAGGTATCGAAGGATTGGCACCAACAAGAGCGGCTCCCAAAGTAGGGTGAGTTCCCTCTCCTACACCTTGAAACATAAAGAACGTCCTTGGATCGCCGATAAAACCACCGATCGAATCACCGAACGCTAAACTGAAACCAACTAGGATCCATAGTAAACTAATTACTCCCATTGAAATGAAACTCTGCAACATTGTAGAGATCACGTTTTTTGCACTTACCATACCGCCGTAAAAAAAGGCTAATCCGGGAGTCATAAGCAGTACTAATGCAGTCGAACAAAGCATCCAAGCAATATTTCCTGGATCAACAACAGCTTTAGAATCGATGACAGCTCCGGGTGGTATCAAAACTCCTAAAATGCTCACTCCGACCATCAATAAGAATGGTACAGTCCAAAATTTGTTCATAATTAATCTAATGGTTAGTGTTTAATAATTATACCTAAGTAAAATTACGTAGAAAAAATAAAAAAGCATAGTTTTTAGAAAAAAAACGTAAATTTTTTGCGGATGAGTCGAAAAATGTAAAAATAATACAAACGCAAGTAAAAAATTAAACGAGATTTTGTGAATTCATGTACAATTAATAAATATTAGCTTATTTTTTGAATGGAATCAAAATTTGGCAGCGCCGCTAAAAATCGAAGCACTTTTTGACCTTTTCTAGCTCGATAACTCAAATTTTCCCTAAACTTCTATCTAAGGTTGTTATCTATTTCCCCAAGG
>DASVUU010000385.1:0-2150 GCA_036386935.1 Cytophagaceae bacterium
AGAAGGAAATATCTTAGTCACCCTCACTGGTTCTACCTGGCCGACTGCGGGATCAAATATTTTAATTGATTTTCAAGGTTATAAACTCACCAGGGCTGATGGCAAATATTTTACGCTCGTGGGACAAATAAATACAACTAATCTGAACGGTGGCCTTGTATCTAGTTTGAGAATAGGTTCGCCAGCCGTGGTCCATAGTATTTATTCGAACAACCTAAACCTTACATTCGATGATGGCTCCGTTAAAACCTGGAATACTTCCAGAAAGAAAACTATTATTAGAACAGCCTCCGGTTTAGAAGTTAAACTAGAAGGCAATGGCAAAATAGATGGGTTCACAAATGCTGGCTTTTGGGGCAAAAATAGGAAAGGAAATGACTTTTTAGCCTTTTTATAACTCCCTTAACGCTTATTCAGTGTACAGATTCCTGGAAGATAAATTCTGGACAGATTACCCACAAGAGTGTGAAAGATATTAATTTCACTTTTGGACTTAATTCGGACGGAAAGGCAGTAGACGGTTGCAATGTTACACACTTCAACATTCAATGGATGACTTTGAAAGGAACACTGGAATCCTCTTTAATTGCGCTATGAGCTAAAGCTAATTTTATTGAATTGCCTCACCCAAATATAAAACATCATAAGTACGACTGCCCCGACGACGAGATTAAAAACGTCATGATGCCGTTGAAAAATTTTGTCGTGCAGATCATCCGATCCGTAATATCTATTTGTAAGGGCTAATAAAAACATCCTAACTATATTAAAAAAGTGGATAACTGCTATTCCAAAAATTATAAATATTGAGATAACCTTCCAATTCTGTTTAGTCGGATAGGCCGCAATAAGCGAGAAGAAAGCAATCCACATCTTTATACCTAGACATGGAAACATAATTTTTATTCCTCCAAAATCTCTGATTCCAACCACATTATTGTAAAGATAGGTGGAGTATCCGAAAATATTTAACAGCCATGATACGGGATATATTGTGGCAGTCGTAATGGCTTCTATTAGATTGTATTTCCCAATGATTGTGCTGCTAAGGTCATAAGAGCCTTTAGGATCCACCAAACCCACATAACTATAAAAGCTGAAGTCCAGAATCGAATATATAATGATCAATTTAAATAAAAAAGATAGTAGATTTCTGGTAGAAGGTGCCAGAGCAGAAAGATTAAATTTCATATTCTAAAAATATATCAAATATTTAACTATTATCAATAGGTGCCACTGTTATAATTTTTAATATTTATGCTTTGAAAAGTTCTCAAATCTTAAATTAATTAAATGAAAAAGTCCTGTTATTCTTCGAGGAGATTTTTCTATATTTGAACTTATAAAAAAAGATTATTTCAATATCTCAGCTGTGTCTAAAGGTTTTTTTCTGATTTTATTTTCGTTCTCATTTTTTTATTCGTGCATTTCCCACAAAAAGTCTTTATACTTTCGGACAGATAATATTTCTATAAAGGACTCTCTTCCACATTATATATACAGCTATAAAGTTCAGCCCAAAGATATGTTGGGAATTAATATTACAAGCTTTAACAAGCAGGTAACTGAGTTTTATAATATGGAGCCAAGTAAAACCGCGGGTGCAGACTTGCCCGGGTTTCTCGTAAATGAACAGGGTTATATTCATTTACCAATGATGGACAGTATTTTTGTCAAAAATAAGACGATTGTTGAGATTCAGGAACAATTACAAAGAAATATCCGGGCTCAGGTATCAGACGCTTTGGTAATTGTTAATCTGATCAATTTCAAAATTACGTTCTTAGGTGAGGTCAAAAGTCCAGGCATAGTTACCACCACAAATGAGGAACCGACTTTGTTTGAAGCGATTGCATTGGCAGGCGATTTAACGGAATTTGCAAATAGAGAAAAAATTACTATAGTTAGAGATAAGGGAAAATCATTCGAGATAGTCACTGTAAATATCAATAAACGAGATTTTCTGTCCAGCCCCGAGCTTTACATACAACCCAACGATGTGATATATGTGGAACCTTTGAAGACAAAAGTTTTTAGAGCTAACCTGTCTCAAGTAAGCTTATTCCTAGGATTTGCTTCATTAATAATTTTTGTTTTAACGTTTTTAAGAAGATAAAGGTGGACCAAACTAAAAATGGCCAGGTCAAGGA
>DASVUU010000386.1:0-2852 GCA_036386935.1 Cytophagaceae bacterium
TAGCTTATGATGAAAAGGGATATAATCAATTTGACCAGTTCGGCCAAGGCTTCTTTTTGGAAGCGTTTAATCGCATTTTCAATTGACTATACATTACTAATTATATTGTTAATATTGTCGTCTGAGCTCGTTGGTCAGATGGAAATAATTGAAAGTTTTGTCTCCACCTTTGGCTTGTTTTCGATCATGGCCCTTTTGGAGCACTACAAGCAGGTAACGGTAGGAAAGGCAATTATGAAATTGAAGGTGATAGACCGAGATGGAAAACCACCTACCTTGTTACATTCATTTTATAGAAACTATGGAAGGATTGCTTCAGCATATGATTTTCTACAAGGCTTTTTGAGAATTCTGGCGCCGCACCATCATCAAACGGTTCATGACGAATTTGCTGGCTGTTGGGTTGTTGATGCGAGCATACAAAGAAATGAACGGCAGCTTGATATTACTTGACCTGAAACTAAAAGGGGTAAATTTATTGATAACCGATTTCAAATTTGGAGATATAAGTTGCACCATCACACTCTGTGATATACTAAGAAGTAGATCTAAGCGAGACCATTTCATAGTGCCCTAAAATGCTTCTAAAAATAATGCATCCAAAGAATTACTGGTGTAAAAGTTTAAAGCTTGTCATGCCGCCATCAGTGGGTCGTCTCGCTTTACTCAATAGAAGCCGTGCCCGCAAGTATTAACCCTTCAATATTCTGGTTCATCTGCTTCATCCGGTAAATTCTTTCCTTGGTACTATCTTCCCGCTGTCCCTCAGGACAAAGGAAATCACCGGTATAGGCACTTACATTATATCCAAGCCTTTTAGCAATATGGAAGGCATACGGCCTCCATCCCCATCCAATACCAGCGTCTAATGCTTTGAGGTAGGGTACAACTGATCTGTTTATAAAAAAGGGGCCGTAAACATAATCAGTTTCTAATTCTATTAATTCTTTGCAGCAATTGTTGATGGTAGTTTCCGTCATTTGCTGAAATGCAGGAAAGCTTCCAAAACCCTTTTTTGATCGCGCTGCCATGACAATACCAGTTTTTTCCTCGATCAGTAGCTCTGCTATTAGTGTTGGAACTGACTGTTCAAAAAAATCGGATTTGTCCGGTTCTGTATAGAGGATAAATTTTGAATTGCTTTCGAATGCTGCAGTCAAGCTACTTAGCGTTTGATTCCAGAGTCCTTGTTTTGGCTTTAGTAAAGTTATATTCGGAAGGTTTTTTACATACTCTAAGAAATGCTCATTCGAACCACCATCTGTTAAAAATATTGGTATGTTCAGGTTTGAAAGGCTTTTTAATGATTTTCTAAGTAATTCTTCCTCCTGGGTGTCTCTTGCTAAGGACATCGTTGCTATTGCCAGTTCCTGTCTATTCATATGTTCCTTCATATATGTACTAAAGCCTCTGCTTTTGGATTACTAGCATAACCTGCATCGAGATCTTTGGTTATAATAATACCAGTTCATTACTAATAGATGAAAGCAACCATGTCGATGTCTACTGTGTGCCTTTTTAAAATTTTCCTAGTTTGGCAATCCAGGCTTTACCTGGTTTAGTTGAAAGAAATAAAGTGAACAGTTCCGGCAACTCTGTTCACTTTAAATTATACGATTTACAGATTTTTTATTAAGTATTGACAGTCTAAAAATGGTAACTGATTAAAAGGTTGCTAACTGGGACAATTCTAGCTCTAAAATTATTAGAACTATTTCTATCAGTTGAAAAATAACTCCGCGAATTATTAGTGCTGAAATCAAAATTGGAATAGACACTTGTGGACTTATTATATCCTATTGGAACGCTCGCTTCAATAGAAAGGCCTAGTCTTTCGGCGATTTGCCATGTGAAGCCGAGAAACGGACTTACCCCTCCATATGTTGAGTTTATTGAATGTGTTTGTGTCGTAACGCCATTATCGGTAGTGCCGTCAGAGCTGTTAGATCTTTGGTATTGATTCTTGCTTTCCGATCGATGAGAGGTAAAGCCAGCGAAAAGGTCTAGACCATAATAGAATTTCCATTTTTCCGAAATAGCCTTTGCTTTTTGAAGTCCAACCGCAAAGTCAAACTGTGTAAATCTACTTTCGGACGGGCCTGGAGAATTACCATTATTATAATAGCTAATACTTGAGCGATCTTGTTTACTTCTATCAATGGTAAAATTTGTTTTAGCTCGAAACGAGCAATTGTTAAAATGCCTTCTATACACTAGCCCAGGAAGGCCGCCTTCTCGGAACACAGCTCCTAATATTGGCGATGCATCTATAGCTATTTCATTTTTTAATTTGCGTTTTTCCTCTGTCACATCTTGACTAAAAAGATTGAAAGAAAAAATAATTAGTCCTAAAGTGAAGATATTGGTTTTTGTTAGCATAATGAATACGTAATAGTTTAGGTGAGAATTTACTAAAAATCAAATAGGCCCAGATGACAGTTTTCTGCTTCCCAATTTCCGCGCCAGAAATCTTTTTTCCAAAAAATCAAAGCTACCCTCAAAAAAATATTAAGAATTAAGCAGTGTTTTGTAACTACTTCGAAACTCACCTCTACCCACTGTGGTTGCTCTCCGCTGACTGCGAATCGTCAGTCGTCCATCAGCATTGTTTTTCCAATCAAGCACATATCTATTGTTCTCGACTACCTCATTCTTTGCTTTTCCAACTTTCCTTTTATAAGTATTTTTGAATTATCCCATGTTAGCAGGAAAAGCTTATACTTAAATTAAATCGTTTTGTCATTTATATATTTAAAGTAACCGTTAATTTGTAATGGATATCTAGCCCAAGGCAAATGGTTGAAAAATAAACTTTAATTAATCACAAATTTGAGTCAAAGATATTCAAGCAT
>DASVUU010000387.1:0-1731 GCA_036386935.1 Cytophagaceae bacterium
ACTGACATACAGTTTATGCGCCCTGGATATGAATTGAATGATCCCCGCATGATAACGGACGAATGCAAAGATTACCTGAAAGGGCTGCAAGTAATAAGATTGATGGGCCAGTCAGGTTGCAATAAAAATTTCGAACGGGAATGGAAATATAGGACACCTGCAAACGCTCCATTTGAAAATCACACCGCTAATGGCGATGGAAACGACCTTTCAAATCAGGACAGTCCTTTCAGCGAAAGGGCAAATAACCCTTGGCTCAGCAACAGCTTCAATCAAGACAGGAGCTACCCTTGGGAGAAGGCTATCGACTTATGTAATTATTTAGAGGTTGATTTCTATGCCAATGTACCCGTATTGGCCGACGTTAATTATATGCGTGAGCTTGCAAAAGTTATAAAAGCGAGGCTGAAACCGACTCTCAATCTCTATATTGAAATAGGAAATGAACTTTGGAATTTTGGGGGCGGCGGCGCGTTTCTTGGTTTTGGAATGATATACTCTGCTGCACATAATATGGTTAAAGTTCAAGGAGACCAAACTATTGCAGGAAATGCGTCAAAGGGTATCGACGTTGAAACAGGAAGCTTTGGAAACGGCAATTGGTGGACTGGAGGCTCGAATGCCTACACAGCTGTGAGACGTTGGCCCGCCTATCGCCTTAAGCAGTTTATGGATGCCTTTGCGCAAGAGTTTGGGTTTGCAGATCAAGGAGGCGTCGGAGTCAGAATCAGAGCAGTCCTGGCTGGCCAAAGAGCTTATGGTTTTGGACAAGATTATTGGTTTATAGGTAACGAAGGAGTATATTTTTTAGAAAAGCAGTTCGGACCTGGAACAGCCAAAAAATATCTATATGGATTATCGGTCGCTAGTTATGTGAATGTGAAGGATGACCCTTCCAAAAGCATAGATCAAATGACCAATCTTTCGGTCGATGATATCATCAAGCAGATCAACGAGGACATGAATGAGCAGTTCGGTGAATTTGGTCAGGAAGGAGACTGCCGTACCAACCCAAATGGAAATTGTGAGGGAAATGAGTTAGAGGACATTTTGGCTTTTGCAAAACGCTTCGGCCTTAAAGTAATAGCTTATGAAGGAGGTCCTGAATGCAACGTGCAACGCGATGGCAGGTGGATACCGATGAAGAACATTGTCGCTGCTTATAATTCCCCTCTGATGTACACGCATATAAAAAACTATATGACGAAATGGTACAGCTGGATGGGCTATGACGCTTTATTTATCAAAAATGGTTTTTATACTGACAAAGGCTATGGTGCAGGATATGCTGTAGCTGAGAATTTAGGAGAATTATCTCCACAGTACAGGGGTTATCGCGATATTATGGACAGCCCGGCTCCCCCATTGACGAAAGAAAGAGGTGGCGTAATAGGTGTTGATCCTGTAACAACCTTACTAGGTAATAGAGTTGCCTCTTATCAGCCGAGTCAACTTAAAGACACTAAATTTAGAGTAAATACATATTTTAATGCAGGCAACATATTATCATGGAGCAATGCTGTGTATTTGCTAAGGAACGAAACTTCGGCTAAGTATAAGCTTACTTTAGAATACAACTACGGAGGTGGGCCAGGTAAACCATTTGAGATATTGCTAAATGATAAGGTCGTATCTACGATAGAACTTCCTTTTACTTTTGGAGATCCCAACAAGTTTAGTCAGCCAATTGTACTAGATATACCATATGGTACGCACGCATTGGTTGTAAGA
>DASVUU010000388.1:0-3466 GCA_036386935.1 Cytophagaceae bacterium
AAGATTAAAACTGAAGTGGGAGAAACTGTGCAACGGTTTGTAAAGGAATAACCTATAAATTATGAAACTATCACTTACCATTATTATAGTATTCACATCTTTGTTGGTTTACAGCCAGTCATTTCCTTATAAGGCTAATGAGAAAAAAATTATTACACTTCAGTTAGCAGGCGATTTTGATTGGGCCCCAGACCTAGCCAAAAACCTAAAAGCTATGCAGGCAAACCGCCCTTACATGGATGGAGTAGCATTCCATATTGGACCGGATGAGAGTTTTCCAAATCTTGCTTTCAACAACGAAGTATGGACAGAACAGTATTTAAAATTCCCTGACCTTGCTTCAATAGCCTCACAGGCTAATACTTTCACTGATAATTTTATTATAGTATTTGGGCATTCGCGAAATGTGCCACCGGATTTTTTCAATGATAATTTATGGGCGCAGATATATAAGAACACTCAGTTATTGGGGAAAGCAGTGAAGACGGGAAAGTGCAAAGGCATTATGTTTGATCCAGAGTTTTATTCGGCCGGCGAAACATACAGCCCTTGGTGGTTTACTAAATCCAATGCAAAAGGTACGCCTCCATACAAGGGTAAATCATTCGATTTGGTAAAAGCCAAAGCTCGCCAGAGAGGAAAAGAATATGTGCAGGCACTCCAAACGCACATGCCTGCTATCACCATCATGACCACCTTTTTGTATGCTATGAGTTGGGACTATTGCTATGGGGACATAAATAAGCTTCCAGATTCCGAATATGCTTTATTACCATCTTTCGCGGATGGTATGTTGGAAGCGCTTAATGAGGAAAGTATTTTGATTGACGGGAATGAACCTTCCTATTACATCAGCGACAGCAAAGAGTACATCAACAGCGGTGCCGCAAGCTACTACCATGTGAGGCTTGAAGCTATTCCGAAGGTTTGCGACCCAACTTTGCTTAACAAGTGGAACAAACAAGGACAGGTAGCCATGGCGCCATACCTAGAATACTGTTATAACCGTCATGAACCCAATAGCTGGAGCACCCCTTCTTATCAAAGCCAGTGGATGGCTCATAATGTTTACAACAGTCTGCTTGCCACCGACCAGTATGTATGGACATACATCGAAAGCATGAATTTTTGGACAAATGCGAACGCACCAGAAAATGTAAATGCACTGGAGGATATTGAAAGCGCTGTCAAAAAGTTTAGAAATGACGAAGCTCTTGGCTATGACATGTATAATATTGGAACTGGGGCGTCACAGTTTATCAGTACTCCTTTGGTTACCATTACCAGCCCAGCCAACAGTACGTCGATAAATGTAGGAGGCGATATCACAATTACCGCTGAAGTCAATCCCACAAGTTCAATTTCAAAAGTAGAATTCTATGCGAACTCGTTAAAGATTGGTGAGAAATCTTCTCCTCCTTATACTATTAAAAAGACGTTAGAAAAACAAAATTATACACTCTTTGCCAGAGCGGTTAAAATAGATGGAAGTCATAATAGTTCAGGACCTATACATCTAGTGGCCTCCAATATAACCGAAATCTTTGAGTCTACTGGGGCCTCCGCTAGTATTCATCCCAACCCCGCAAAAACAAAATTATTTCTGAATACCGATGTCTCAGAAGATAGTTACTATGAAATAGCATCAATCGAGGGAAAGCTCCTACAAAGCGGTGAAGTTGGAGAACATGCAATCAGTATCGAAAATCTTGCTCCCGGTTTATACTTTATTAAAATAAGGACTGACGCAGGGGAGAACGTGCAACGGTTTGTGAAAGAGTAAACATTAAAATGGATAACACAATTATGATAAAAATCTACCTTAGTCTTATCTTAACAATACTCTATTATAAAGTTAACGCTCAGCTCCCTGCATTCCCTGAGGCGCAAGGAGGTGGAGCAAGATCGTTAGGTGGCAGAGGAGGGAGAATAATTGAAGTGATAAATTTAGATGATTCGGGCCCAGGTAGCCTTCGGGCGGCTGTAGAAGCTACAGGTCCTCGAACTATCATCTTTAAAATATCCGGGACTATTAAGCTGAACGCCCAGCTAAAAATTTCCAAACCCTACATTACCATTGCGGGTCAATCTGCTCCGGGGGGAGGTATTTTAATCAGTGGCGAAAATATTAAAAGCAGCCCTGTCGGAATTGCTACACACGATGTGGTGATGCGCTACTTGAAAATAAGAAAAGGTATCAATCCGAGTCCTTTTGAACAAGATGCAACAAGCATTGGCGAAGGGGAGTCTTACAATATAATATTAGACCATTGCTCCTTTAGCTGGGCCAATGATGAAACGCTTTCAATATGGGCAGACAGCGGTGAGAATCATAATATGACATTTTCGTACAATATCATTTCCGAAGGTCTTAATCACGACAACCATAGTACCGGGTTAATTGTAGGTTCGAACAAGATATGTGAACAAATAGACAAGATTACTGTCCACCATAACCTCTTTATGCACAACAGAAACCGTAATCCGTACATGAAGGTAAAAGACCAAGAAGTCATTAATAACATTATATATAACTACAGTTGGTTAGGCACGCAAATAGCTGGCGGTGTCAAAGTTGATATTATAGGAAACATTTACAAAGCTGGCCCTGACAACACCACACGTTCTGAAATAGTATGTAGAATTGAAACTACGGGTGAGTATGTGAATTGCAATGAAGGCCCCACAGGTAGTCCTTCTATATTTATAAAAGGTAACATAGGCCCACATCAAAGTGACCCTAGTAGCGATCAATGGAATACCCTTATGGAAAAAACAGGGGAGGGTAATGGATGGGGATGGCCAGGGAATCCACCTAAGCTTACGAGGTTGAACCTTGAGTTTTCAAGACCTGCTGCGATGGTAAATTACAGTGACTTTCCTGTGAAGATAAGTGAAGTGAGTGTACTTGAAAACTTATTGCTTGCCGAAGCAGGAGCGAGCCACCGTATCGACGAGCTTGGGAATTGGATTCCAAATAGAGATGCAGTGGACAGTAGGTTGATAACGGAATATAGAGACGGGAAAGGTAAGATTATAAAGGATGAAAAAGAGGTAGGTGGCTTTCCATTGATCGCATCTGGGAGAGCCTACCTCGACAAAGATAAAGACGGGATGTCAGATGTATGGGAAGAGAAATACTGTTTCAACCCGACTGATCCGGATGACGGTAATGAAGATGCGGATGGTGACGGTTTTACCAATGTAGAGGAGTTCCTGAACGGAACAACACCCAATCTGTGCTTAGTTACTTCAATCGATAATAGACATTTGAGCAACCCCCCCACGTTTCATCCCAACCCCTCAAAAACAAAATTACTTCTGAATGGTGATGTCTCAGAGAATAGTTACTATGAAATAACAACTATCGATGGAAGGCTAATACAAAGCGGAGATGCTGGAGAACATGCAATCACTCTCGAAAATTTTGCTCCAGGTCTATACTTCATTAGAATAAAAACTGACG
>DASVUU010000389.1:0-11308 GCA_036386935.1 Cytophagaceae bacterium
AATAATTCGCAAGGTATCTCTCAAGTTCAACCGACTGTTCACTGTTTCCAGACAATAGTCGCGAACCTGAAGAGCCGTTAATGTTAGCATTCGAACCTAGCATTTGTTGGCTTGCACTCAGAAGGGATGCATCTTTAGCCAATCCTAAATAGTCGTTTGAATAAAAATCTACAAGTCCCTTGTTGATTTTTAGGGTTCTTAAATTTCCTGCTTCCTCTCTTGCCTGCAACTTATGTTGCATTTTATCTAGTGCGGTGGGCAAGTCTGTCTGGTCTTTCAAGCTAGAACTATTATCTTCTGAAAATCACTTGAAGAATTGAGTACTATAATCTGCAAATCTGTAGAATCTAGCGAAAACTCGCTTGTTTGGCCATCAACCGTTACCTCTTTTATCTGGAAAGGCAAGCCATGTATAATAATTTCATAGGTTTTATAGGTCGGAACAAAACTTCCACTAACCATTTGTTGAATCGTGAATTGGCTGTCACTTCCATTGGTTTTGAAATTTTTGACATTGCTTATTTCATTCTGGTAGTCATAGCCGTCCCCCGCATCTTCGTACAGAAAGCTTTTGGTTGATTTATTGTTGTAGTACACATGTAGAGTCAACGTTTCGACAGGAAACTCTCCCACATATTGCATCACCGGATAATGTGGCAATACCGCGCCTGCTTTGACATACAGCGGAACTCTATCTATGCCGGCTTCTGACCATATTTCCATTCCACCCATAAATGGCTCATCGGTCCAGTAGTAATACCATTTCCCAGAAGGAAGGTAAAGCCAACGCCCATCAACGTCTGGCTGCATCACCGGGCAAATCAAAAGATTGTCTCCGAGGCTAAATTCGTCTTGCCGATAATAGGTCTCTGTATCATATTGATCGAGAAAAGCTAACGGCCTAAGCATTGGCGTGCCAAATCTTGTATATTGCCAGAATGTAGTATAGATGTAAGGAAGTAGTTGGTAACGTAATTCAATAAATTTCTTCACCAATACTTCGTACTCCGTTCCAAATGACCAGGGTTCCTGATCGCCGTGGTCGCCTGACGAGTGGGTTCTGCAAAATGCATGGAAGATTCCCATTTGAATCCACCTCACGTACAGTTCACCAGTTGGCGTCTCAATGAACCCGCCGATGTCGCTTCCAGCAAAGGATATACCTGAGACACTTAGTCTTTGGCATTGCACATTTGCTATCCAAAGATGTTCCCATGTTGCAATATTATCACCTGTCCAAACCGAAGAATATCGTTGCACCCCTGCGTACGCAGATCTTGTAATCACAAACGGTCTATCTGGATACATGAATTTCTTTATCCCGGCATAAGTTGCTCTCGCCATCTGCATCCCATATACATTGTGGGCCTTCCGATGGCTGCAAGGGTCGCCGTCATAGTTATGCCTTACATCATAAGGGAAGGTCTCGACCTCGAATACAGCCGGTTCATTCATGTCATTCCAAACACCTTTCACGCCTGTTTCTATCAGCCCTTTGAACAGTCCCGCCCACCATTCACGCGCCGAAGGATTGGTAAAATCTGGAAAGTTACACTCACCTGGCCATACCGAACCTTTCATTAGTGGGCCGTCCATACGTTTGCAGAAGTGTCCATTCTCAATGCCTTCCTGGTAAACCCAATAGTTTTTGTCAACCTTTATGCCCGGGTCAATTATGACAATCGTTTTGAATCCATCCTTTGCAAGGTCGCTGACCATTTTCTGTGGCTCAGGAAAATACTCTTTGTTCCATGTAAAACAGCGGAAACCGTCCATGTAGTCGATGTCCAGGTAAATCGCATCACAAGGGATTCTCCTTTTTCTGAATTCGTCACATATGCTTCGCACTTGTGATTCTGGATAGTAGCTCCACTTACATTGGTGATAACCCAACGCCCAAAGCGGCGGAAGCTCTGGTTTCCCCGTAAGATGGGTGTATGTCTCTGCTACCTCCATCAAATCTGGGCCGTAGATGAAATAATAATTCATCTCACCACCTTGCGCCCAGAAACTTGTTACGTTCTTTCGCTCAAATCCAAAATCGAAGTAACTTCTAAATGAATTGTCAAAAAATATTCCGTAACCGACTTTGTGATGAAGTCCGTAGAAAAATGGGATGTTTTTATACAATGGGTCGGCATTTTTTAAAAAGCCGTAAGTGTCTTTTCCCCATAGTTCAAGCCTCTTTCCACGCAAATTAAGATCAGTTGGCTTGTCACCAAGACCAAAAAAGTGCTCACCGCTTTGAATCTTTTTGCTGACAATGGAGATTTCACCACCATATCGTTTATGGTCTTCCCAGTGATAGCCTTTCTCATCCTCGGAAAGCAGCACCCCATTTTTATCTAGTATTTTAATTAAAAGTTGTCGTTTGCTGATAATACATTCGAGGAAGGAAGTTATAATCACAAATTGATCATCGTCTTCAATGAAATCAAGTGATTTCACCTTCCCTTCAAAGTTTTGCGCACCAGAGTAGGAAAAATCTCGCATAAATTCGCCGTAGGGGGCAAAGCGAAATCTCAACACTTTGTCAGTTTTAACAGTGACCTCTAATGAGGTTTGTGTGCAATGAAAATAAAATTTATTATCCTTCTTACTCCACTTTTGTACTAAATCGGGAAAATGCTGTGCGGGCGCAGGTGTCTGCCCAACGTTCATGTAGCTTTCCATCCTAAATTTTTGTTTAATAAATTTTCGAGTCCAAAAATAACATTTATAGTTCTATTTGCCTATTTCAACTTTTGCAAGGCAGGCACTAATTTATAATGCAAAAATGGCAACCTTTCTGTCATTAAATAGTACATGCCTTTTTAATGAAGAACCCGCTGTATTTTTTAAGCGCAATAAAGTTACCTTAAACAGATTTTTGTAAACTATTTTACTATTTTAAAGTTCTTGATTATTATTTTCTGGGCTTATCAAGCGGAAATCTTTGTCGGAAAAAAGAAAATAGTTATCTAATTTTTATTAACTTTTTGCAAATAAAGTACATCTTACCGGTTGTATAATTTATTGTAAATATTGCAGAGCTCAACTAATCGAAGAGAATATGAATAGACCTAAGGTATTAATGCTAGGGTGGGAATTTCCACCAATTATCAATGGCGGTTTGGGCGTTGCTTGTTTAGGCTTATGTAAAGCGCTTGCCAGGCACGCAGAACTAAAAGTAATAATTCCAAAGTCAGATCCTTCGTTTATAGTTGAGAACGTAGACCTGATCGGCCTTAATAATTTAGAAATTGAAAAATTAATAAAAACAAAAACCAGTCATCAGTATACAGAATTTTCGAAGTCTGTTCAAACTATTGATGCGAATATAGATCCATACGATTCATCCTCGATTTCCTTTGACATATTGGAAAGCAGAACTGGAATAGATTTTAAGATTCAGGAAGGCATGAATGTCTTTCAAGTCGGGGACCTTTATGGCGATGATGTAAATAATAAGGTTGTGGAGTTCGCAAAATACACCTCCAGGCTTGCAGCTGATATGGACTTCGATGTGATACATTGTCACGACTGGATGACATTTTTGGCAGGAATAGAAATAAAAAACTTAACAGGTAAACCGTTAGTACTTCATGTTCATTCATTAGAGTTTGACAGAGGCGGACCCGAAAGCCAGGGCTGGGTATATCAATTGGAAAAATCGGCAATGGAATATGCCGACGCAGTTATACCTGTTAGCCAATACACGGGTTCAATTGCTCAGAGTCATTACGGGATCAATCCATCCAAAATATTTCCTGTGCACAACGGTGCGGATCCTGTGCATGTGTTCCATGATGTAAAAGATTTTCCTGAGAAACTAATTCTATTTCTAGGGAGAATAACAGGCCAAAAAGGACCACAATATTTTCTAGACATCGCTTCCAAGGTTATTGACCATGTGCCTAACGTGAGATTTGTTATGGCTGGTACAGGTGATAGACTTAGAGGTCTTATAGAATCTGGCGCTTACAAACACATTGGTACTAAATTCCATTTTACAGGATTTTTGAGCAAAGAGAAAGTACATAAGCTTTTATCCATCGCGGACGTTTACTGCATGCCGTCAGTTTCAGAGCCTTTTGGTTTATCTGCTCTTGAGGCTGCTCAATTCGGTATCCCGTGTGTGATTTCTAAGCAGTCAGGTGTTTCTGAAGTACTGTTCGGTGCTTTGAAAGCAGACTATTGGGACGTTGATAAAATGTCTAGCCATATCATTTCTTTACTTCAAAATGAGACATTGCGACAGGCCGTTATAAGAGATGCTTTCAACGACCTCTTGGCTTGCACTTGGGAGAAGGCAGCAGATAAGGTGAGTGATATCTACAGAAAAGTGCTTTAAATATTTTTTAATCTTTTACCAGATTTTATGCCAGCAGTATGCTTCTATTTTCAGGTGCATCAACCATTTAGGTTGAAGCATTATTCATTTTTCAATATAGGGAATGACCACAGCTATGAAGATGAAAACTTAAATGTGACCATCCTCAACAAGGTTTCTGACAAGTGTTATCTGCCGGCCAATAAGCTTATGCTTACTCTAATAAAAAAGCATGGGGGTCAGTTTAGAATTTCATATTCTATAAGCGGCGCCGCTTTAGAACAATTTGAAAAGTACAGACCAGACGTTCTTGAGTCCTTCATAGAACTTTCAAAAACAGGTTGTGTCGAGTTTTTATCGGAAACCTATTATCATTCACTTTCATTCCTTTATTCACAAGCTGAGTTTGTAAGGCAGGTGGAAAAGCACAAGGAAAAGATGATTGAGTATTTCGGTCAAAGCCCCACCGTATTTAGAAATACTGAGCTGATTTATAACAATGAGTTGGCTGACTTTGTACAGAAGATGGGATACAAGGCCATACTTTCTGAAAGTGTAGAATGGATTACAAATGGAAGATCGCAGCACCATCTTTATTCCCCACCTAACAATAGAGAGATAAAGGTTCTACTTAAAAATTACAGACTATCAGATGACATTGCCTTCAGGTTCTCTAACCAGGAATGGCCAGAGTTTCCACTAACAGCGCCTAAGTATGCATCATGGATACACCAATATGAAACAAACTCTGACTCCATTAACCTTTTTTTAGATTACGAAACATTTGGAGAACACCAGTGGGAGTCAACAGGGATTTTTGCCTTTTTGGAGCACCTGCCTACCGAGATTTTGAAAAACAAGAAGTTTAGCTTCAAAACCCCCTCGGAAGTGGCTGATCTTTATCCCGCAAAAGGTATCTACGACGTACACCAAAATATTTCCTGGGCTGATACTGAAAGAGACCTTTCCGCGTGGCTTAGCAATAGTATGCAATCAGAAACTTTGTCAAAATTATATGCACTGGAGGAGGATATAAAGACCATCAATAGTAACATTTTGTGGGACAAATGGTCAAAGCTTCAGACCTCCGATCATTTCTATTACATGTGTACAAAATATTGGGGAGATGGTGCAGTACATAAGTATTTCAGCCCATACAATACTCCTTATGATTCCTACATTTACTATGTGAATGTATTATCGGACCTAGAGCTTTGTGTAAACCAACAATTGGCGAGTCGTCAGCTTGAACTCTAGGGATTTGGCATAGCGATGACGTCGCGCACTTTTTCTAAGGTATTTTAAATTTACTTTCAATAAGCAGATTTTTATAGTTGCCGAACTCGAATGAATCGAATGACGCCCTTGGTCAAGAATCTTTTTTGTTCGTTGCTTTCTTTCGAATGCGTTATTTTATTTTCTAATAAGAAGATTCTCAATAGTCCTAGAAAAGTTCCTTCGATCATTCAAGATATATGTTATGGTTATGTTGTGGAACTTGTCTTCCGAAGGCGGAACTAAAAAGGTATAATACTCATTTCCGAATCCTACCTTTTTATCTGACAAAATCGATTCGAAATTTTCAGGTCTACCACCCAACCCAAACGTTGCCTCCATTATCCCTGATAGGTTGGATCCTTTAGGCAGGTCTGCAGTGTAGTCCTGTGAAGATGTAACCGTTACGATCCTTAACTCATCAAAAATAATAGGTTCGTCGCAAGCATCGCCTTTGGTTACGCGGGCTAGGTCGTGGGAAATATCAATAACTAAGCTGTCATATCTAATGCCCGCATTATCAGGTACGTATACAGTTTTATCATTGACCTTCTTACATTGCGCTATAAGAGACCGTAGTCGATACTTCAATCTATTACAGTCTGTTGTACAGGATTGAAAATTAAGCAGACTGACTATGGCGACAAATATTAAAGTGGAGGAAATCCAAATTTTTTTCATATCGTTTTCGAAAGGATAAGAGCTGATCTAATTATTGTAGAGGAAATTAATGGCATGTAAGTTATATAAAAAATCAAGTTTGGAGACCAATAGTACCGCCTACAAGGCTATAACATGCCATGACCGACTAAAATGGCCGGAGATGCTACTGAAAAACAGTAAGTTGAGTCGACAATAAAATTTTTCATCTTAAGCTTGGGGAACAGTATACCATAGGCTTAGCGCCCATGATGCAATAATAAAATTGCAGGGAGACTTTGTTATAAGAGTTGAACCTCTCAACTTTGAGGTTAATTATAATTTTGATTCAATGAATTTCCTATCCGCTGAGAATATCTCTAAGAATTTTTCTGACAAATGGCTCTTTAAAGACATTAACCTAGGTGTAAGCCAAGGACAAAAAGTTGCTCTGGTTGGTGCAAACGGTACCGGCAAAACAACTTTGTTAAATGTGCTCGCTGGAAAGATAAAGCCAGATAGTGGTTTAGTGACATTCAGAAATGGAATAAGTGTTGGATACATGGATCAAAATCCTGTGTTCAATGAGTCTAATAGTGTGATGCAAGAGCTTTTCTCCTCCGGCGCAGAGGTTATCAAGGCTATTGCTGAATATGAGAAGTGTCTTTCTGACGCTAAGTACCACGATGGTCTCCAAGATGCGATGGAGAAGATGGATGCATTAGGCGCTTGGGACTACGATTCCAGAGTAAAAGAGATCATTTCTAAAATGGGTCTTGAAAACATGGATCAAAAGATAAGTACCCTATCTGGTGGTCAAAGAAAAAGGGTTGCAATGGCGAAAGTACTCATTGAGGATCCTGATTTTCTTATCATGGATGAGCCTACCAACCATTTGGATCTGGAAACGATTGAATGGCTAGAAAATTTCTTAGGCAATAAAAACTCAACGCTATTACTAGTAACCCACGATAGATACTTTCTAGATTCAGTAGCTACTGAAATAATAGAACTCGAAAACGGAAATATCTATAAATACAAAGGAGATTACAGTTATTTTATAGAGAAAAAGGCCGAGCGCGAGGCCGCGCAAGATGCCGAAGTCGACAAGGCTAGAAATTTAATGAGGAAGGAGCTAGAGTGGATGCGAAGGCAGCCAAAAGCACGGGGAACAAAACAGAAAGCAAGAATTGATGCTTTTCATGATCTTAAAGAAAAGGCAAGCCAAAAAAGAGTTGATCAAAAACTAGAGCTAAGTGTAAAAACGTCCAGACTAGGAGGGAAGGTAATTGAAGTTGAGAAAATTAATAAGTCCTTTGGAGACAAAAAGATCGTCGACAACTTTACATACATCTTTAAAAAACTAGACAGAATAGGAATTATCGGCAAGAATGGAGTGGGCAAAACTACTTTCTTAAATATGCTTACGCTGCAAGATAAACCCGATAATGGGAAAGTAGATGTCGGTCTGACTACCGTATTTGGGTATTTCTCACAGTCAAACGCAGAGCTAGACTTGAATCAAAGGGTAATCGAATCGGTTAAGGAAGTGGCCGAAATGATCACTTTGGGAAATGGCGAAATTATTACAGCTTCTGCGTTCTTGCAGCACTTTTTATTTCCCCCCTCCATGCAATATACCCCCATCTCTAAATTAAGCGGAGGGGAGAAGAAAAGGCTACAGCTTTTAAAGGTGTTAATTAAGAATCCAAATTTTCTTATTCTCGATGAGCCGACCAACGACCTGGACTTGGTCACACTCTCCGTGCTAGAGGAGTTTCTTACAAAGTTTGGTGGTTGCTTAATCATCGTTTCTCACGACCGTTATTTCATGGACAAATGTTGTGATCACCTTTTTGTTTTTGAAGGAGACGGGAAAATAAAGGATTTCCCAGGAAACTACACGGAATTCCGAATTTGGCAAGACGAACAGGAGGAAGAGAAGGCCTTACTAGCGAAGAAGCCCGTCGTTGAAGCACCACCGATCAAAACGATTGACAAGAACAAGTTGTCTTTTCAGGAAAAGAAAGAATATGAAACGTTGGAAAAGGAAATTGACCAGCTTGAAAAGAAGAAAGAAGGTCTGGTGAAAAAGCTAGATTCTATTAGTGGCAATCATTCGGAACTGCAGTCGGTATCAAATGAGATCGATCAAATTATATCACAGATTGAAGATAAATCTATGAGATGGCTAGAATTAGGCGAAAAAATATAGCGAAAATAATATTTCAGAAAAAGGGAGCTTGATGCTCCCTTTTTTATTACTTGCTTTTCTGTCTAAATAAAAACTATTGTTTGGCTTTACAGTTTCGATGAACCTAGTCATATCAAATGAATAATAAGATTTCTTATCCAATACCTAAGGCCAAAATTGAGGATTTCAAAATGAAGTCTATGACCCGTTGGTACAATGTGAAACAGCTTGCTGCAACTGGTCTCAAATCTATTATTTCTGCCACCTTTGGTTCTTATGCAGACAGGAGAGAAATACAGGCTGCGATAAGCGGCAATGAGAGCTTTGACTACAGCTCAGAGGAAGACCTATGGGTGGATTATGTTGCTGACCTGGGTGACGGGTTCAATTCTACATTCACTGTAGCGTCCTTGCTCGCTGAGTCGAGCTTGACTAATGAGGGGCTTGACTTACCTAGAGGGCGGGTTCTGATTATGGGCGGTGATCAGGTTTATCCCTTTGCAAAGAGAGAGTATTATGAGGAACGAATGGGAGTTCCCTATGAAATTGCCTTTCCGAAATGTGAAGAAGATTCATCTGCTCCACATTTATTTGCTATCCCAGGCAATCACGATTGGTATGACGGCCTGGCGAATTTTCTAAAAATATTTTGCCAGGAAAGGGCGATCGGAAATTGGCGGTCCCAACAACATAGAAGTTACTTCGCTATCAAACTATCAGCTAACCTTTGGCTTTGGGGCATTGACATCCAATTGGAGGCGGATATAGATAGACCTCAGTTAATGTATTTCGAAAAAATTTCGAAGCAGATTACGGCGGGAAGCAATATTATTCTTTGTAACGCACTCCCTAGCTGGAGTTTTGCAGGAGATAAGAAAAAAAAGTCATACCATAACCTTAGCTTTTTTGAGAAAAAATATATTGTAGAAAAGGGCTTTAGGTTAGTTCTTTCCCTCGCTGGCGACGAACATTGCTATGCCAGGTACACTGGCAGTGATTCTATCGGGCCATTTCATAAAATCATAGCTGGGGGCGGGGGAGCGTTTCTGCAGCCTACCCATAATATGAAGGGAAAAATTGAGGATATCAGAGAGGGTGCTATGAAATTAGAAAAGACTTTTCCATCAAAAGAAACGTCGTACAGGATGCTTTTTTTGAATATGCTATTTCCTTTTAAAAATCCAGATTTTGTTGTTTTCATGGGAATGTTCTATCTATTCCTTTCATGGATGTTGCAGTCAGCCTCGCTGTATCGACCCATATTTCCGAAGCTGAGTAAGATTCTACCGGCCATTGTAAATGTAGAGCCTGCGTTTGAAAAGATATTACAGGTTATTCTTTACAATCCTAGTTTGCTTATCCTTGTCCTGGCTGTTGTGCTGGGGATGGTTGCTTTCGCTGATAAACACGCAGGAAGGTTGCCTTTCGCTTATACTGCCAGTATCATACATGGCTTAGGTCATATTTTCTTAGGCCTTTTACTGATGTGGCTGTTGTCTTATGTGAATTTTAATGGAGAGAAATACAATCTCTCCACCATCTCGCTTTTTTCCCTTGAGATGTTTTTGATTGGAGGATTTTTAGGAAGTTTACTTTTAGGGATTTATTTGATGACTTGCAACTTGGTGGGACTCCACAATAAAGAGGCCTTCTCATCATTGCGCGGGACAGGCTACAAAAACTTCTTGCGAATGCACATTACCAAAGACAAACTGACTATTTACCCAATTGGGATAGAACATGCCGTGTCTTGGAAGCGCGAAGGGAACAATATTGTCGGCATTAAACCAGAATACAAGCCGATTGAAACGCCCTTAGAAATCTGGTTGTAATACGCTGTCAATGAACAGCTGATACATTAGTCGATTAAACTTTTTAAGCGATAGTAGGTTGAATTCATGGGGGAAGGAATTATGAAAAACAATCATACCAGCATTATATTTGGCCTAATAGTCTCGTTAATCTTGACAAGCTGTGGGTCATCTAAGAAGGAACGAGCTGAAATGTTTTACCTAAATGGCATTGACGAGTTTCAACAAAGAGATTATAAAGAAGCAATAGAATCTTTTTCAAAAAGTATTGAGCTAAATAATGAGTTTGCTGATAGCTATGAGACACGAGGCCTTTGCTATATCAAGGTAGAAAAGTTTAAGGAAGCTGCAAGGGACTTAGACAAAGCACTTTCTTTGAACGGTAAGAATACTCTCATATATCTACACAGAGGTATAGCTAGGTCAGGCACTGGAGACTATAAGGGTGCTATTGAGGATTTCGACCTAGTTGAGCGGATAATACCATCTGAGAAAAATATCTATTCTAAAAGAGGATACGCAAAATATAAGCTCAAAAACTATCGCGGCTCCTACGAAGATCTTACACGAGCGATTGCCTTGTACCCCACCGAACCTGAAAACTATAATCTGAGGGGCATAGTAGGGAAGGACTGGAAGCACTACAAAAGTGCACTCAAGGATTTCGATCGAGCTTTAAAAATTGACTCTTCCAATCACTTTGCCTACATCAATAAAGGCGATACCCGACTGGAAATGGGCGACCTACCTGGAGCGATGGACGAGTACTCCAAAGCCATTTCCTTAAATCAAAAAGACTATGTGCCTTTTGCAAATAGAGCATCAGTGAAACTAAAACTTTCCAACGTGGATGGCGCTTTAGATGACTTGTCTTCCGCCATTAAAATAGCGCCTAATCAGAGCTATTTATTTGAGAACAGAGCCGCACTTAGGCTCAAAAGAGGAGAGTATAAACAAGCAATTGCCGATTACTCCAAGGCCATTCAACTAGAGCCAAAAAGTGCCTATCTCTACCATGAGCGTGGCCTTGCAAAAAGGAAAATAGGGGACAAAAAAGGATGTTTGGATGATATTGTA
>DASVUU010000390.1:0-3068 GCA_036386935.1 Cytophagaceae bacterium
TTAGTTTAATGAATTTTCTTTATCAGTCATTTTAAGCCTTTTGTAAAGGTCTCTCAAAATTTTCTTTACACTTTCATCTTGGGGTTTCAGCTTATAGGCTTTTTCCATAAATGGCAATGACTCTTTCAGAATAGCCGTGTATTCGTCTTCCTTCTTTTTTCCTTCTTTCTGATAGACTTGTAGCGTCATTTTATTTACTTCATTGATCAATTTTGCAGCTTTATTGTAATACCAAGCACCAAGATTAAAATTAGCATCAAAATTTTCTGCATCTATTTCTAATGATTTATTGTAATATTCTTTTGCTTTTGCCTCGTCCCCTTTTTTGTCATAGATTGTTCCTAGGTTATAGTACAACAGTGCGTTCTTGGGATTTTTAACGATGGCCTCCTCCATTTTAGCCTTAGCTTCATCTATCTTATTTGTGGCGATATACAAGTTAATTTGATCATCCATCAATCTAGTATTGTTGGGATATTTTTTCAATCCTTGTTCAGCAACTTCGAGCGCTTTTGTATAATCTTTGTCAACATTTTGAAGCACCCATATTAAGGTAGAATAATAAATAGGGTCATTCGTAATCTCTGCAAGCTTCGCATAGTACTTTTTTGCTGAAGTATAATCCTTTATCTGCGCTGCTAGTCCTGCAGCCGAAATGTACGCCGTATCGTTTTCTGGCCTTAGCCTTTGAGCTAATTCATAGCTCTCTAAAGCTTGTGTGTTTTGCCCTTTCTTACTTTGATTGATTCCTTTATTTAAAGCAGTTGCCCAAAGATTTATCTTCCTGCTTTCTGCAAGCTTTACATATTCGCCATTAGGTTTGTCTAGCTGTCTCACCTTGTCAAATGCCTCTACCGCCTGTTTTACACCATCAGGTGCAGCTTTTTGAATAGTCGAGTCAGCAGAATTTACCATATCCATATAGATCACACCTCTATAATACCAGGTCTTTGCTTGCAAGCTAGTTTTCTCGTGTACTGTTGCCTTGTCAATTTGATCCTTGGCTTTTAACAGGTCGCCGTCTTTGTGCAATAAAGATGCGTTTGTAACAGCAATTCCCTGACTTAATACCAATGAGACAGTTGCAAGCTTTAAACTTGCCAATAGCACCAATTTTTTCATGTTATTTCTTAAGAGTTTAAAAGCATATCGTCTATGCTGAGTTTGTAGTAATTTTGTTAAACACTATTCCTCCTGTAAGGAATGAGTGCAATTTTAAAAGTAAGGTACAGGCCTCTATAAAGTTTCTATCCTTCGATATCATCGGAATCTTCAGACTCCTCTAGATCATCGTCATCTTCCTCAATTTCGTCCGTCATTTCTTCCTCTTCCAACAGCTCACCATCAACGATTACTGCAGGATCGCTCACAGGCGCCTCTAACTCGATCTCACCTTCAATGCCTGCAAATCGCTCTATCTTCTCTACAGAAGAAATTTCATCAGTATCGGAAAGTTTGATAAGCCTTACTCCTTGCGTTGCTCTCCCCATAACGCGAAGCGACGCAACAGCCATACGAATGGTAACTCCAGATTTATTAATAATCATCAATTCATCATTGTCAGTTACGTCTTTGATAGCGACAAGGAAACCGGTCTTTTCTGTAACGTTTAGAGTCTTCACTCCCTTACCTCCCCTATTGGTAACCCTGTAATCAGCGATATCGGAACGTTTGCCATATCCTTTTTCTGAAACCACAAGAAGATTATTATCTGTACAGCTCAAACAAACTATACCGATCACCTTGTCATGAGCACCAGACAGTGTTACTGCCTTCACTCCAGCAGCGGTGCGTCCCATAGGTCTCACGTGAGACTCGTTGAACCTTATCGCTCGACCAGATCTAAGAGCAATCACTAATTCATTTCCACCGTTCGTCAATCTCACGTCTAGAAGACGGTCACCTTCATTGATGGTTATAGCGTTAATACCGTTGGTCCGTGGACGAGAGTAAGCTTCCAACGTCGTTTTCTTTATCGTACCTCTTTCAGTACACATGATTACATAATTATTATTTATATAATCAGCATTTTCTAAGGTTTTAACATTGATAACAGCTCTTACGTTATCACCTTTTTCTATATTGATAAGGTTTTGTATCGGTCTGCCTTTTGAAACTTTATTACCTTCCGGTACCGCATAAACTTTCAGCCAAAATACTTTCCCTAGCTCCGTAAAAATCAACAGATAGTTGTGCATTGTGGCAACAAATAGATGCTCAGTAAAGTCGTCATCTTTAGTAGAAACACCTTTAGAACCTACACCGCCTCTGGCTTGGGTACGGTATTCTGTTAACGGCGTACGTTTCATATAGCCCTGGTGAGAAATAGTAATTACCATTTCTTCATCTGCTATAATATCTTCGATATTTATATCATCCGAGGCATGTACAATTTGAGTGCGACGTACATCGCCATACCTGTCTTTGATGTCTCTTAATTCATCTTTAATAATGCCCATTCTAAGGTCCACACTTGCAAGTATTTCTTGTAAGTGAGCAATAAGTTTCATGATCTCATCGTATTCCTTCACGATTTTATCACGCTCCATACCCGTTAGACGTTGCAGTCTCAATTCAAGGATGGCCTTTGATTGGATTTCAGAAAGTCCAAAGCGCTCCATCAAACCAACCTTAGCAACTTCAGGATCCCTGGAGTTTCTGATCAAAGTGATCACTTCGTCTAAATTATCTAAAGCGATCAGGTAACCTTGTAAAATATGGGCTCTTTTTTCAGCTTCCTTTAGATCGTATTTTGTTCGTCTTATTACCACTTCATGGCGATGCTCGACGAAATATTTAATAAGCTCCTTGAGATTCAAAGTCAATGGCCTTCCACCTACGAGGGCGACGTTGTTCACGCCGAAAGACGATTGCAACTGAGTATATTTGTAGAGATTATTCAGGACGATGCTTGGCATCGCATCTTTCTTCAAATCGTACACAATTCGAAGTCCATCTCTATCAGACTCATCACGCATATCAGAGATGCCTTCAATCTTCTTCTCATTAATCAATTGCGCAGTCTTCTCAATCATATTGGCCTTATTGACCATATATGGAATTTCCGT
>DASVUU010000391.1:0-3798 GCA_036386935.1 Cytophagaceae bacterium
GTTTCGTTGAATCCCACAAATCACCTTTTCTTTGAAAATCGGTAAGTAGATTAATTGCATCACGTGAGATTCTTTTAAAAATTGAATCAAGTATTAATGTCTTACTTGTAATATCAATTTTCTTAGGATCAAATGGTTTGATAATATCTGTTCCTCTGGTCTCTTCATGTTCAACATCTGGACTGTATTGCTCCCTAATTATAGCATCATCAAGATCTTTTCTTAGGTCATCATCTAAATTATCATCTAAATCATCATCTAAATTTGCTAATCGACCATCCAACATTTTAATTTTGCGAATGACTTGGTCTTTATCGATTGAATCTGTCTTTCTTCCTTCCTCTGTTAGTGCCCAATATGCCCGACCTACTTTTTCAAGCAAGCCGAATCTCTTTAAATAATTTCGCGACCAAGCTAACCGATAACCCAGCTTGGTCCTGTTGCCTCGGTGTACCTCTTGTACTTCCTCCTGGGATAATTCCAAGATTTCGGCAACTGTCTCTTCAATTTCTTTAATGTGTCCTTCACCCCCTAAACTCTTAAGCGCCTGGATAGTGGGATTCATCATATCTTCAAAAAAGGGAACAGGCATATCAGCTAGTAATTAATGGTCAAGTGATCAGTTTGTAATTCTTTAGCGGCAACATTCACAGTTTGTGCTTCAGCAATACTGAGAAAGACATCCCTAACAATCCCCGCTATTTGGTTGGCTAACAAAGGTGGCACGGCATTTCCAACTTGAATAAATTGGGAAGTACGGGGGCCACAGAAAAAATAATTATCAGGAAAGGTCTGTATTCTTGCTGCTTCTCTCACTGTAAAACTACGGCATTGAGTCGGATCATAGTGGATGTAATAATGCCCGTCCTGTGAAATGTGACTTGTTATAGTTTTTGACGGCTTATTCTCTAACTGGACTCTAAAACGATCGGCGAACTTTCGGGTAATACCGCCATCTTTATTATGAACATTCTTATGATCTGGCAACAAAGCGTTCGGAAAATCTGCAAGCTGAGGTGAATAACCCTTGATTTTAGCAAAACATGCAATGAAAAAATAACGATGTAGATCACTTTCCATATGTCCTCTTACAGCATGATTGCAAACACCTTGAATCTTCTTATCAAGAAACCAATCAGACCTATATTCAGAACTTATTAATTTATCAGGTATGAATTCTTTTCCAGAACCATTATCAGGCAGCTTTAGCTGGAAAAGTTGTTTTGTAATTTCATCTTTTATTTCTACTGATACACCTTGTAATACCCTGCTATTAAGTGCTTTTACAGATGCTTCCCATTTATCAGCCAGATCACCCCCCCTTGACAATTTGCTTCTAAGTATTGTAAGTCCCGAGAGCACTTCTGATATACCAATCTGTTTTTGTTTTTCCAAAACATTAGGGATGTGGTTTATATCATTCCTTATACCTAAAAGGATAACTCTGTGTCTGGTTTGTGGGATGCCATAATTCTCTGACCTTATTAAAAAATCTTTTTGAGAAATAACAGGATTGCCAAATACATCAAAATTCGTAGGCCTTATTACTAGGGAAAATATCTTATACCTAGGGCAAATGAGCTCCTGGCCATTACGCTTGTGATCCTTCAGATACGCCGTTACTGGGTTCGATAAATCTTCCAAAATTTTAGTAAATACAGGACTGTTATTTGTCGTAGCAGACAGGAGTCCTTTAACATTTTCCATTACAAATACGGCAGGGTTGTGAACTGCCAGGATTCGCAGGTACTGTTTGTATAACCCAACTCTCTTGTCCGTTGATTCATCTAAAATATTTTGCTGTCTTCTAACTCTACCCACAACGGAGTAGGCCTGGCATGGTGGCCCACCTATAAGAAGCCATTCCGTTCTCCCATTTAATGCAATTCTTATTCTCTTATCTACCTCTTCATAGCTTGCAACATGCTTATCTTTCTCATCAGGTTCTCCTAAAGTCGCACACCACGCTTCCTCAGCAGCTAACTTAGCTTGTAAAGGCCATTTTTGGTACAAAGTTTCTAGAGTTATATTACCTTTTAAGAGCTCATAATAATGGTCGGGAACTGTTCCATTCTCAAACTGACGAAAAAAACTCCGAAGCATTAAAGTTTGATGAGCAAAAGGATCTTTTTCTATAGAAAGTTTTATTTTAAAAATCCTTCTATTTTCCTCATTAAGTAAGGCACTAAAACCTTCCCCTAATCCTCCAGGACCCGCAAATAAATCAATTATGGGAATAGCCATGCCTCAAGAGAATTGAGAGGTGCTAAAAAAAGTTGCTATAGACATTTCAAGGCCATTAACCACAATCTTTTGAAGGCTTTTAAGAGAAATATTCCTTTTGCCTGTTTCAATATGATTCATGAAAGTGCGATCGATATCAGACTTCCATGCTAAAGCTTCTTGGGTTAAGCCTTTTTCTTTGCGTAATTCTTTTATACGTTTGGCGACTTCGACCTGAATTTCCATAAGGTAAAACTACCAAACGTGACTTATAATACATTGGCATAAAAGTCACATAACAAAAAATATCAGGATTTCATTGCACTATAAATCACGTTTTTAATACTCTCTAATTCAGGGCTCTTTAGCTCGCATTCCCAAATTTTAATAATATTCCATCCCTTTAAACTTAAAGCTTCTTCCGCTTTCTCATCATTTTTTTGGTTAACATTGATCTTATTTAGCCACCACTCCGTCCTAGTCTTCGGCACCACATAATACTTACACCCTCCATGCCCATGCCAGAAACAACCATGAATAAAAATCACCGTTTTGTACTTGGGTAATACAATGTCTGGCTTACCGGGAAGGTCTTTTACGTGAAGCCGATATCGGAAACCACTTTTATGCAAAAACTTCCGAACCAGTAGTTCAGGTTTAGTATCCTTACTGCGTATGCGGCTCATGTTATAGCTGCGGGTTTCTTTAGAGTGAACGTCGGCCATTATTGCATTTATTAATAATAGAACTTACTTATAAATCAATTATTCTAACGAAATTGATTTAATCTTTTTCTTAGCTGTTTAGTACCCTTCTCTTTTTCCTTCGCTGTTGTTAAGGCCTGCTCAAGTGTTAGTTGCTCTGATTCTAGTTTTCTAGTAATACCTTCTATTTCATCCGGGTTTTTGTAATAGACCGTATCGGCCCAGTAAGCGACCTCGGGATAAATTAGTCTAATCATCCGAAACTTAACAGAATTCTCATTTAACCGCCCATTCTCCTTCCACATACTAACAGCTATACCTACAGCCATGGCACTTACCAGGAGCAAAACAACTGCCCCAATAATAAACCCCTTAGATTTATCATGAAAATGGTGATGGTGCCGCACTTTAACTACCTCCGGTATCCCATCACGTAAGGTTTTCATCTTTATAATTTGCTCATCTATTTTTTCAACCGGATAACTATGATTGACCCGCAGCAGTTCTTTCATCAATATTTCAAGCTGGCTGCTATAAGTCGGTATACGAATTTCAGGAAACACAATCTTCCGATTCTCTATTACTTGTAATTTAGTCAACATAAGCTGTAGCACTTCTTCCTGCTCTTCCAGCCGTTCTTCAATTGTCTTTGTCATAATGATCTTCCTTGAGAAATGGTATGTTTAGTTTTTTTACGCTTTAAAAAATGGAAATCAACAGCTTCTTCGTAACCTGAAGCGTTGATAAGCTTGCCCAGTACTGGCTCAGGAGTAACTTCAATCTCTACCTGCTCGAAAGTCTGCGGCTGCTGTTGTTGCCTGCTTTCTTTTTGATGATTTTGTTCAATCTGCTGGTTCAGCTTACCATAACT
>DASVUU010000392.1:0-8381 GCA_036386935.1 Cytophagaceae bacterium
GGATACCATGCACATAGAACTCCCTTTACTTTGTTGATCCACGAATTCATAATAATGGGCGTACCACTATAAATTACCACCACGGTATTAGGATTGACATTAGCAATGGCTTCTATCAATTTATTTTGATCGTTAGGCAATAATAAATCAAGCGGCTTATCATAGGCCTCTCGTTCATGTTTGCTGGAATACCCTACAAAGACTAAGGCAACATCTGATCCTTTCGCTAAGGAAATTGCATCCTCCATGTTTCCTGGATCAAGTTGCTCCCCCTCGATATAGTCCCAACCGATTTGACAAATTGCACCAAGCTCATTGTCATAATATTCTACCTTAATATCATATAATTTATTTGCCTCAAGCTTTATCGTGCCAGATTTTAGCCTTGGAGCCCCATTGTTCCAATCATCTATTATTGGTTTATTATCTATGTACAATCTAGCTCCATCATCACAGACCAAATCAAACCTGTAGTCTCTTGTGGCTGGCGCTAACATTTTCCCCGTCCACCTAACAGAAAATCTATTTGCGCTAATTTCTTTATGTGGTGGATCTGTACCGAAATCAAAGTTGATATTCCGGTCAATTCTAATTACATCTGGCTTTCCTTCTAACTTAATATTATTAAAATACTCTCCTTTCAAACCCCTCACCTTTTTACTCGTTTCTGTAAATAGGTATTTATCTAAGGCGTTTGTATCGCTCATCTTATATTGCACCTGAATGTTTTTCCCTGCTCTTTTTTTGATCATTTCGTAGGGAGTGTTGGCAGAAAAAGGGGTAACTTGGGAACTTCCGCCACCACCAACAAGTGCGATCGCAGCAGCAGGTCCTATTGCTGCAATTTTCTTTATTTTGTCATTTCTCAAGGGTAGAATATTATCGTCATTTTTAAGCATGACAATGCTTTTTCGTGCGCCATCTAAGGCTATAGCTTGATGCGTAGCACTATTTATCTTACTGGTGTCTTTTACCATCGGTCGGTCCATAAGCCCTGTTTTATATAAGACATATAGATTCCTCCTAACCATCTCATTTAGTTTCTCTTCTGTAACCGTTCCATTCTTTATTGCTGCAAGAAGCGTCTTTCCAAAGAATTGTCCATCGGGCATCTCTAGATCTAGCCCGCTTTCTGCTGCATTCTTCGTACTATGAGTGGCCCCCCAATCTGACACGACTAGCACTTTAAATCCCCAGTCACTCTTCAATACTTTGTTCAATAGCTGATCATTCTCACCGCAATAAACACCATTAAATTTGTTATATGCACACATGACCGTCCAAGCATCAGCTTCTTTTATGGCAGCTTTAAACGGAGGATAATAAATTTCCTCCATAGTTCTTTTATTGGCAACAGTATTGGCAATATTCCTTTCCCATTCATACTCATTGCCTGCAAAATGCTTGACTGACGACGAAACACCCGTACTCTGTAGCCCTTTCACGTAAGCTACCGCCAGGCGTGATGACAGGTAGGGATCCTCACTAAAACTCTCAAAATTTCTTCCACCAAATGCACTCCTATGAATGTTTACACATGGACCTAAAAGGCAGTTGAGGCCCTTGGCTTTTGTTTCTTCTCCCAGTGCTTGGCCTACATTCCAAATAAGCGTAGTATCCCAGCTTGCGCCCATTGAAACACCCGAAGGGAAGGCAGTTGACTTGCCACTTCTAACCCCTAAAGGCCCATCTGCTAAAAGAAGTGATGGTATGCCCAGCCTATCATTAGGCCTTGTATCAAATCCCTTGCCCGTCACTTGGTTTACCTTTTCCTCCAAGGTCATTTGGCTGAGTAAGTCGTCTATCCTTGCCTGGATTGGAAGTGCGGGATTTTTATATTTCTGTTGTGAATAGGTTTTAAAACTTAATAGCAGCAAAGGAATACATAAAACTGCATGTAGGTAGGGTCTGACCATTTATCAAGGGATTTATTAACTGCTATTTGTATTGTAAGCACTGAGTAAAAGTCGAATTTAGAAGGCAAAAATATTATATTTAATGATCCTTATGTACTATTACTTAAAACATTTATGTAGCAACATAATCGTGCTAGGTGAGATTGGTAATCTATAAGGCTAATGTCTAATGATTTTACATTGAAACTTCTTCGGATAAAAGTATGACTTTATGATCATATTAGCCGTATGATATTCAATGGCCTTAGCTGCTACATGTGATTCAAGAAGCATTAAATGCTGGGCGAGGGTAAAAATTAAAATCTTCTAACTATAAAGATAAACCCTTCAATGAAAAAATTGTGCTTATTGACTAAAATATCTTACCTAATAATTCTAATATCTATCAGCCAAAACTCCTACGGTGCAGATTTTAATATTGCAAGGGGCGATACAACGGCATTATTAAAAGCATTGATTACTGCCAACAAAAATAAAGAAACTGATGTCATAAACTTAGCAAGCAATTCGGTTTACAGCCTAAATAAAATTGTCTATACATCCTCAAACAAAAACACGACCGGCAACGCAAGCGAGCGAGGATTACCAACCATACTAAATGAGATGGACGGATTGGATTTGACGATAAATGGCAATGGCGCAACCATTATGCGTGCAACTGATGCGCCTAAATTTGGAATTTTCGATATTGCAGGGCAGACTTTGATAAACGATCTTACAATAAGAAATGGAAATGTCGACGCACAAGGCGCGGCTATTTTTGTTGAATTTAAAGGCAACCTAGAATTATATAACTGCAAATTTTATGATAACGTCTCTACCCTTGATGCCGAAGGCGGCGGCGGGGCTATCTATACGAAGAGTCTGAGTGTCCTAAGAGTGGCCAGTTGTTATTTTGAAAACAACAGCGCATTGAATCAAGGCGGAGCAATAAGCAATCTATTAAGCAATCTCTATGTAACAGACTGCACGTTCAAAAATAACAGAACAGATAATAAAGCCGGTAAGGGGGATGCAGGAGGCGCAATATACGACGATGGCGCAAGAGGCGACAACGGGGAAATAATAATTACCAATTGCAGCTTCGAAAATAATTTATGTATTGGAGGGCTAGGTGGCGCGATGTTTCTATTTCCTTACAATAAAACTAGCGTGGAGGTTAGTCAATGTACCTTCAAAAATAATGAGGCTGATCAAGGCGGGGCATATTGGCACAGCGGAGGCACAGTGATTATTCGTGATCCAGACTATCCCCACACCTACGCGCCAAATACCGATGCACATACCTTAATACTTTCCAATTGTATCTTGGACGGAAATAATGCAAGTTCTAACGGTGGAGCCTTTAGCCTGCATAAAGGAAAGCTCCTCTCCCCTATCTCCAATTGCACGTTTAACAACAACAGGTCGGATTTGGGAGGCGCAATATTTTTATCAAACAAGTTGCCCCTTACGATTTCGTCCTCCACCTTTAGTAAAAATGTTGCTGACCAATCTGGTGCAATCGCAATTATTCCTCAAGACACTTCGGCAAGAGTTGATTTGATCAATTGTACCTTCGACAGTAATATAGCGAATCAATATGGTGGTGCAATATCAGTCCCGCAAAACAAGACGCCAGTAAATATTACGAATTGCACCTTTGCTAATAATCAAGCAAACAATCCGGGCAATGGACAGAGTGGTGCAATTCACTCTGGAACGAATACTCCAAAGAACCAAAGCGTAAGCATACAAAACAATCTCTTCTATAATAACACAGTCACCAACCCATGGAATACCTGGAAACACTGTAACTGTGAACTAAACGATGGAGGCAACAACATCTTCTTTCCAGAAAATGTCAATGGCCGCTGCGTAGCAAATCCTAAAATAGTTGACCCACAAATAGGCTTACTCCAAGACAATGGAGGGACGACACCGACAATTGCCCTGTTAAGTGGAAGCCCTGCTATAGATGCTGGCAAAGGTTGCCCTGACTATGATCAACGAGGCGCAAAACGAGTAGGCGCTTGCGATGTTGGAGCATTTGAATTCAACGGGGTTGCCACAGATCTGGATAAGGCGATTTTCATTAAAAACTCCTTATCCGTTTATCCCAATCCTACTGAAACAGGCGCATGTATAATAAGTATTCCTCAAAATCTTCTTGGCAAGGAAATAGAAATCTTCATCTATAATAACCAAGGTATTATGATAAAAACATTGAAAACAATTGACACTAATCTAGATATCGACATTAACCTGGGCAAAATAAGCAAAGGGTTACATTTAATTGAATTAAAGCACGATAAAGATATTTATTACACAAAAATCATAGCCATTTAACAACGGTTATTTCAACAAATAAATTATCATCGACTTTATCTAAGGTAGGTAATCACTGACTACACAGCGACTTCATTATTTTTTAATTTTTTTTTGCATCTCCCTCCAGCAAGGCATAACCAAATATTTATTGAAATCGTATCATTGGTTCAAACAACTTTTTATCAACCAACTTTTACTTGTAAATCAATGAAAAAAAACTTTATTAATTTTATTTCAGGATCCCTTATTTTATTTTCAACTGCTAGTGGCTTCGCAGCGACCGACGCTAACCTATACCCTTCAAATTTGGGTGGAAATACGTATTTTGATAGCTATGACAATAATACGAAGATCATCAGCGGAATTAACTTCTCTTCATTGAGTGACGGAACCAGCAACACGCTTAGTACCAATCCATTTAAAATCAAGCTTTATCTATTGGTGAAAGGTACGACTACTAACCCCATTTATGTCAAAACTATTGATGTTGCTAATGGTCAGAAACATGTGACTGAGGTGCAATATAAAGATCTCACTGTCGACCTAAAAGCGATCACAGGCCTTGCAAGCGGAACCTACCGTATGGGGATTTATGTAGACGCGGATAAGAACGTTACAGAATCTAACGAAGATGACAATTTCGTTCTCTTTGGTGGAGATATAGTGTATTCCGCCCCTGCACAAGCCAAGTCAGATCTACAAATTGCAAATGTTACCTACCAGGTAAATAGTACGAAAACAGTGTTGACCAATTTTTCTGTGACAATTTCGAACAAGGGTGTAGCAGCTTCTACTGCCACTGAAATGGCCATTCGAATAGAGGACACAAACACACCTGGTGAATACTTCGAAGCCACAGTAGATATTTCAGCTATTGATGCGAATAGTTCAGAAACAATAGCCTTAGAGGACATGGATATCTCCCAAGACTTTAATCCACAAACCGTGTACAAACTGACGGCGATCATAGACCCGAACGAAATGGTTGCCGAATCGAATGAAGACAATAATTCCAAATTGGTAAGTAATAATATGTATCAAGGTCCTCTAGCTGTAGGCCTAGGATCAGATAATGAGCAAGCAAATTTATTCCTTACTACTTCAAATCAGATAAACTTACATCTTGTAAACTCTGAAACTGTAGAATTGACTATTTTGGATATGAGAGGTAATATAGTTTCAACTTTGGTCAACGAAACTTTACCGGCTGGAAATCACGTTTTTAATTCAAGTAATGCTGTGCAAGCTGGGCAGCTTTATCTATGTAAATTGAGCACTAACAAGTATTCGATGGTTAAAAAAATGGCTGTGTTAGATTAGCTTTCCAACCAATTTCATTTACAAGGAGCTTTGTACTATTTGTATGAGTTCCTTTTTTTTGTTTAATAAGTAGTAAGACCGCCCCCCTATCCCCGCACTCTAATATTCCTAACGAATTCTGATGCTATCCGTAGATTAGTTATTGCTTAGCTAAAATGCATAAACATATATTAACATTCATTTTTCTTTTTTCTTTTTTAAGGTTCCCAATCGTTTCTCAGGACATTGACTATACCTTTAAGAGTTATACAAGTGAAAATGGGCTAAGCAACAGCATCATACAATCAATCACCCAGGATAAATTTGGGTTTATCTGGGCCTCTACTTTTGACGGATTAAATAAGTTTGATGGATATGAATTTAAAGAGTATAGAACTATTAAAAATGATTCAAGCAGTTTAAGAAGCAACTTTGTATCAAAAGTATTCTGCGATAGTCGGAAAAGGCTGTGGGTTGCAACAACAAAGGGTCTCAACCTTTATAACTATGAGACAGATGCATTCTCGTATTTTAACCCGGAAGTTGCAAATAACGACTTTAACGGTGTAACTAATATTTTCGAAGACCACAAAAAAACAATTTGGGTCGGAACGGCCGAAGGACTGCAATATTTAGATGAAAAATTGAACAAGCTTGTTTCTTTTAAGCCCGACGGTAAAAGCAAGAAATGGAACATAGGGCCTGTTTCTGGCTTTATAGAAGATTCATTTAACAATATCTATATTGCTATAAATAACAGCCTAATTTATTTTAATACCTCAAGAAAAGAATCATCAACTATCCTTCAAGGAAATTCAATCAATAACATAAAAAATATTTATGTAGATAAAAAAAATAATCTATGGATTGGGACTGACAACGGTCTTTGTAAATATAATTTACTAACAAAAACACCCGAATGGTTTAGGCACAAAATCGGCGATCCCACTACTCTATGTTCCAATAACGTAGTGGCTGTCATAGCAGACTCGGCTAACCAGATATGGGTAGGTACAACACAGGGGTTGAGCAAGTTTATTGAAAGTAAAAAGACTTTCTTCTCCTATACCAATAGCATTCAGACATTAAGTTCAAGTGCAATTTTTTCGCTTTTCGTAGATAATTTGCAACACTTGTGGGTCGGCACCTATAATGGGCTTAATCATGTTTATATCCCCTATAAGAAATTTTATCCCTATACCCACAACGTAGAAAAAACCGATGGATTAAGTGCCAATGCAGTTTTAAATTTTGCGTATGACAGGAAAGATAATGATGTATATGTTGCGACAGCAAACGGCCTTAATAAATTCAATGTCGACGCAAAGACCTTTAAAGTATTTAAGAATGACCCCAAAGACGTATTCAGCCTGACCAATAACGTCTGCATGAAATTGATCATAGATAATGAATTTATATGGATCAATACCGAAAAAGGACTTAACGTTTACCAAAAGTCAAAAAATAGATTTATAAACTACCATAACTACTCCAAAATAAGGAACGAAAATAAATTTATCGACTTATTTTTTCAGAAAATCGACACAGAAAAATTTTGGGAGAAGGCATTTTTATATGGAACAGGCGATGGAAATATTGTTTATTGCAACAATGACAGCCTTGTCTTTTTTGATAAGCCAAAGGGGTCTATTAAGGTATTCTACTCTAAGACAAATGATCCAAAATTTATAGAGCTAGGTTTGCATCAGGTTCATCTAATAGATAGTAAGGGAAATGCATGGGTAAAAACAAATAAAGGCATAGATGTATTGCACTTAAAAAGTGGAAAAATTATACATAACCGTTTTAACTCTAAGAATAAAAATGGTCTGAGCCACATTTCTGTAAATTGCGTTATCGAAGATTGTCAGGGTCGAATATGGCTCGGTACGCCGGAGGGAATAAGTTTACAATTAAAAGACGGGAGATTCGAGCATTACGGCTCAAAAGAGGGGCTATCGAATGAATTTATCAAAGGAATGCTCGATCAGAATGCTCAATATATGTGGGTGAGCACCAACAAAGGGATTTCCAAATTTGATAAAATAAATAAAACATTCATCAACTATACAACCAAGGATGGCCTCTCCTGCAATGAATTCTATGATGCGGTGTGTAAGACAAAATCAGGAATAATGTTTTTTGGTGGGACCAAAGGCTTCACAATGTTCCATCCTGATAGTATCTTAAACAATCCTTTTGTTGGAAATACCATAATCGAAAAATTTCATCTGTTTAACAAAGAAGTACCAATTGGCCCAGATTCACCCCTCAAAAAAAACATAAGCGAAACGAAAGAGGTTACATTAACTTATGGCCAGTCTTTTTTTTCAATGGACTTTGTTGGTCTAAACTTTATTAACCCTGAGCAGACGGACTATGCTTATAAGCTAGATGGCTTCGATAAAGATTGGAATTTTATTGGCAATAATAGAACCGCATCTTATACTAACCTTGATCCTGGCAAGTATATTTTCCGGGTAATGTCAGCTAATAGTGATGGTATTTGGGGAAAGGAAACAAAACTTGCTATAACCGTTGAGCCACCCTATTATAAGACATGGTGGTTTATTACTGTGATGTTTTTCGTTTTTATGGGAATGATTGCCTCATGGCATAAATGGCGGACAGCCGAGATGGATAGAAACAATAAGCTTTTAGAAGAAACCGTAAGACTCAGGACTCATGAGGCTGAGAAAGCCAAAGACGAGGCAGAGAATGCAAAAGTCGAAGCGGAAAAAGCAAGTCTTGCAAAAAGTGAATTTTTAGCCAACATGAGCCATGAAATACGCACGCCAATGAATGGGGTGATAGGCATGACAGAGCTTTTGATGAACACCGCATTGACACCAGAGC
>DASVUU010000393.1:0-9791 GCA_036386935.1 Cytophagaceae bacterium
AAAAATAAGATAAATTCTTATTCATATTCATTCAAGAATATTCAGAAAAGTGAGAAGTTTTACTTTGAAGCCTCGGGTTTTAACTCCAAGACGTATAGTGTAGACGTACTATTGAAGCCTGGTCTTCTTCAAATGAAAACTCAACTTATTTACCCACCTTATCTAAAGAAGCAAGCAGAAGAACTTGTGAACTCCGGGAACTTGTCGATACCAGAAGGAACCGTTTTGGCCTGGGATTTTAAGACTAATTATACCAACAAATTAATCTTTAAGAAGGGAGAGGAACCAAGTGTAACTCTTAATAATGTAGGGGATAAATTTTCAATTAGGAGGCAATGGGCGAAGTCAGGCGAATATCAAATTGTATTGGAGAATGACTACGGCAAAAGCGACGAACTCATAAATTATCATGTAGAAGTTATACCAGACGCCCACCCGCAAGTGACCCTGGAGCAAGCGATCGATTCAAGTTCCTACAATAAGATATTTTTGGGTGGATTACTATCCGACGATCATGGGATTACCAAAGCGGGGATCTTTTATAAGCTTACCAACAACAAAAAGAGTTTTGAGTATAAGATGATTCCAATTACCGTGGAGAGAAACGCCTTATCTAAGCAATATTATTACAATTGGGACCTCTCTTCCTTGAATATCTCTTCCTCGGATGAGATAGAATACTATATTCAAGTTTGGGACAATGATGGAGTGAATGGTTCTAAAAGTACCAAGTCATCGAAATATACCTTCAAGCTCCCAAGTGAAAACGCCATCGAGGAGGAGGTAGAGAATGCAAATAAGTCAACTCAGAATAATATCAATTCTTCCATAAGTGAGATAGAAAAACTTCAAAACGATCTTAAGAAAGCTGAGGATAAGCTAAAATCCAAAAATAATCTAAACTGGCAGGACAAGAAAAACATTGAGGAAATCATATCAAAGCATGATCAGTTAAAGAAGGAAATTGAAAAATTGAAGCAACAAAATGAAGCCTTAAAGGATAAAGAAAACTTATTATCCAAGCCTTCTCCCGAATTGCAAGAAAAGATAGAAGAACTTCAAAAGCTTATGGATGAGCTTTTCGATGAGCAAACAAAAAAGCTGTTCGAAGAAATGCAAAAGCTTTTACAAGAAAACGGCAATAAAGAAGAAATTCAAAAAATGCTGGAGCAGATAAGTAAGAAGGATGAGAACCTAGAGAATGAATTGAAAAGGTCGCTGGAGTTATTTAAGGAATTAAAATTCGACCAGAAGCTGGAGCAAACAGTCCAGAAATTGGAAGAAAAAGCCCAAGAGTTAAAAGACCTCTCAGAAAAAACAAAAGACAAAACTGAAAGCCAGGAGAAGCTCGCTGAGCAACAAGAAAAGATAAATAAGGAATTTGAGCAAGTGCAAAAGGATCTCAAGAGTCTCCAAGAAATGAATAAAGAATTGGAGAATAAGAAAGAACTTGGTGAAACTAAGCCAGAAGAGTCTGACATAAAAAAAGAGCTGGAGCAAAGTAAAGAGCAGATTGACAAGAAGCAGAACAAAAAGGCAGCTGAATCACAAAAGCAAGCAGGAGAGAAGATGCAACAAATGGCCGAAAAGATGTCTGAAAAGCAAGCAGGCAGTGAGATGAAGGAAATGCAAGAGAACATTGACGACCTTCGGAACATATTGGAAAACCTACTGAAATTATCCTTTGAACAAGAGGCTCTGATGAAAGAATTTCGAACTATCCATCAGTCGGATCCGAGGTTCATTACACTTTCTCAGAAACAGTTGAAGCTGAAGGATGACAGTAAGATTATAGAGGACAGTCTGCTGGCTTTATCAAAAAGGGTATTTCAAATCAAATCATTTGTCACAAGGGAGCTTACCAATATGAAGTACAATATTGATGAAAGCATGGACGCACTTAAGATTCGTAGGCCTGAGGTTGCAATGGGCAAGCAGCAGTTTACAATGACCTCTGTAAATAATCTTGCCCTTATGCTTAATGATGCACTAAAACAGATGCAAGAGCAGATGGCCGAAGCAATGAAGAACAATAAGCCAGGAGGAAAACAATCTTGTAAGAAACCTGGCAACAATCCCAAACCTGGGTTAGGCGACTTACAAAAGCAGTTGAATGAAAAAATACAACAGTTAAGCCAGAGTGGAAAATCGGGAAAAGAATTGTCTCAGGAGTTGGCTCGTCTTACTGCACAGCAGGAGATGATTAGAAATGCTCTAAAGGAGCTTGAAAAGAAAATGGGCAAGGATGGAAAAGATGGAAAGGGTAAGGATGGAAAAGGGAATGGATTGAATGAGTTGTCTAAGGAAATGGAAGAGACGGAGTCTGAGCTAGTAAATAAAAATCTCTCAAGACAAACTTTAAACCGGCAGCAAGATATTTTGACAAGGCTATTAGAAGCTGAGAAATCGGCAAGAGAGAGGGAGCTAGATAATAAAAGAGAAGCCAAAACCGCAGAAGAGAAAAAGCAAGTCGTGCCTCCGGCGATTGAGAAATATCTAAAGGAAAGAGAAAATCAAGTAGACTTTTTGAAAACTATATCTCCTGCCCTTAACCCTTACTATAAGCAGGAAGTAGATGAATATTTTCATAAAATTGAAAAATAAATTTATATTGCACATTTTAAGTCAATTATTAAATAATTTTTAACCCTATTAACAGGTCGCAACCAATGGTGATGAATTCCCTAAAAATACAAATACCTTCGTTACTTGAGAATATAAGAATTGTCGAGAGCTTTATTGATAACATAAAGGAGAGGTATAACATCAACGATGACATATATGGAAATATCATGGTATCTGTGACTGAGTCTGTGAACAATGCTATTAAGCATGGCAATCAGATGAACAAAGACAAAAACGTAACCTTAACAACGATTTATGAGGACAATCTAGTAAAGTTCATCATAGAGGATCAAGGGCCTGGATTTGACTTCAACAATCTGCCTGACCCAACTTCGCCAGAAATGCTGGAGCAGGTAGGTGGTCGTGGAATCTTTTTGATGAAACATTTGTCTGATGAGGTCAAGTTCACGAATGAAGGTAGGTGTGTAGAGTTGATTTTTTATTTTAACTAAATGTCTAAGATTAACTTTTTTATAGAACACCCTTCGTTCAATCTTAAAAAAAAAAGCTTATAAGAGATTGGATTTCTTCCATCATCAAAGAGGAGGGGTCTGATCTTTTACAATTAAATTTTATATTCTGCACTGACGCATATCTCCTTGATATAAACGTCCAATATCTCAACCACGATTATTACACAGACATTATTACCTTTGATAACTCATCGGAAACTGACGTTCTTGAAGGGGATATTTTTATTAGTATAGACAGGATTACGGAAAATGCACCCACACATAATGCTACCTTTGAAGAGGAGCTTCTACGGGTGGTTGTTCACGGCGTGCTACACCTATTAGGTTGGTCAGATAAGGATGATAGAAGTAGCCAAGTAATGAGAAATAAAGAAACAGAATCGATTAACAAATTTTACAACGTTCCACGTGGAACACTTAATAAGAAATAGCAATGTTTGAGAAGTACGATGTGATTGTAGTAGGAGCGGGCCATGCGGGATGTGAAGCGGCGGCAGCAGCAGCAAATATGGGGTCAAAAGTATTGTTAGCGACTATGAATATGCAAACAATAGCCCAAATGTCATGTAATCCAGCAATGGGTGGTGTCGCTAAGGGGCAAATAGTACGAGAGATTGACGCACTAGGTGGACTTTCAGGGATAGTATCAGATCTGTCTATGATACAATTCAGAATGCTGAATAAATCAAAAGGTCCCGCAATGTGGAGTCCTAGAACACAAAATGACCGGATGAAATTTGCCGAAGAATGGCGGATAAAACTAGAGAACATATCAAACATCGATTTCTGGCAGGAAATGATAAAAGGGCTAGTTGTAAAGGATGGAAGAATAGCAGGAGTATTAACTGGATTAGGAATAGAAATACCCTGCAAAACCGTGGTTCTTACGAATGGGACATTCCTTAATGGTATCATACATATTGGTGAAAAGAAATTTGGCGGAGGTAGAACCGCTGAAAATGCTGCAACAGGTATTACAGAACAACTAGTACAACTGGGCTTCGAAGCAGGTAGAATGAAAACTGGAACTCCGCCAAGACTTGATGGAAGGTCCTTAAACTATTCCTTGATGGAAGAGCAGAAAGGCGATGAAATACCAGGCAAATTCTCTTACTCCGATACAAAGCCTTTGACTACGCAAAGAAGCTGCTTCATTACCTATACAAATAACGAAGTACATGAGGTCTTAAAGTCCGGCTTTGAAAAGTCTCCAATGTTTTCGGGAAGAATTAAAGGTCTAGGTCCTCGCTATTGTCCCTCTGTAGAAGACAAGATTAATAGGTTTGCCGATAAAGATAGGCATCAAATTTTTGTAGAGCCTGAAGGATGGAACACTATAGAAATATATGTGAATGGTTTTTCAACTTCATTACCAGAAGATGTACAGTTGAAGGCATTGAAACATATTAAAGGTTTCGAGAACGTAAAAATGTTTAGACCCGGCTATGCCATAGAGTACGATTATTTTCCGCCAACCCAATTAGACCTTACGCTGGAGACCAAGTTAATCAAAAACTTATTCTTCGCCGGCCAAATAAATGGTACTACTGGTTATGAAGAAGCAGCTTGCCAAGGCTTGGTTGCAGGGATAAATGCTCACAATAGTGCTTTTGAAAAAGAGCCTTTCATTATGAAACGTTCCGATAGTTACATTGGAGTCCTCATCGACGATCTGGTTAATAAAGGTACAGAAGAACCCTATCGCATGTTCACTTCTAGAGCAGAATATAGAATCTTATTAAGGCAAGACAATGCAGACCTCAGATTGACTGAACTAGGATATAATATGGGTCTAGCAGCTCACTCAAGATTCTTAAATATGATCCACAAAAAGGAGAATATAAAAAGTATTAGCAAACGCCTCAGAGAAATAAAAGTAAGTCCAGATGCAATAAATGATATTTTAACTGCCAAAGGTTCGGCTGAAATTAAGGAGAAAGTAAGCGTATTTACCTTGTTAAAAAGACCTAACATCGAAACTGGAGACCTGCGCAGTATTTCTGAAATAAATGACCTATATGATAAGTACAATCTACATGAATTGGAACAGGCAGAAATAGAGGTTAAATATCACGATTATATCGAGAAGGAGGAGCAGATAGTTAAGAAGGTTTCGACTTTGGAAAACCTTAAGATATTTGCAGATTTCAACTATGATACTATTTCAGCTTTATCTTCAGAAGGAAAAGAAAAGTTAAAAAAGATTAAACCACAGACTTTAGGTCAGGCATCACGAATAAGTGGAGTTTCGCCGTCAGATATTTCAATACTGATGGTATTCTTAGGTAAATAAAAGATATAATGTTATTAAGGTTATTTGTAATAATAGGCAGCGTTTTCTTACTACATAGTTGTGCATCTATCTCACCTCCCTCAGGAGGTGCAAAAGATGAAAGACCACCCAAGCTATTGCGAAGTACTCCTACCAGCAATCAATTGAACTTCCAGGGTAAAGAACTTAGATTGTTTTTCAACGAATACATCGTTCTAAATAATCTAAATGAACAGCTGATCATTAATCCACCCATTCAGGGGACTTATGAGGCGGTTGCTCGAAAAAATAGGTTAACTATTGTTCTTCAAAACGAACTTAAGCCCAACACTACTTACACCTTCAACTTTAGACAAGGCGTGAAAGATATGACTGAGGGGAATATCTATTCAAATCTGAAATTGGCTTTCAGTACTGGAGGCAAATTGGATACCTTGAAAATAAAAGGCAATGCCAAGGATTTACTTACTAATGCAAATTCCGAGAATCTACTGATTAGTTTATATAAGGCATCTGATACCTCCATCATCACTAAAAATAAACCACTATACTTTACCAAAACGGATAAGGAAGGCACTTACATCTTAGAAAATATAAAGGAAGATAATTACCTTGTTTATGCCTTTAAAGATAATAATAGCAACTTATATTATGACTTAGAAAATGAATTGATCGATTACGATTCTGTCAATTTAAGTAGAGACACGTCTATCAATTTTAAAGTTTCGAAGCATTATAACTCTCCAGCCAAAGTACTCAGCACTACAAACACTAGTAAGTTAATAACAATAACTCTTTCTAAAGGGATTGTGAGCGGCGTTGTTAGTATTCTCGACAAAAAAGATTCTCTGATCTATAATATAAAAGGAAACCAGGTAAAGGTTTACAATACCCTTAGCTATACAGATTCTATTCCGCTTTATATCCAGCTGAAAGATTCTTCTAATAATTTACTCAAGGACACTGTAAAAGTTATTTTCACCAAAGAAAAAGATAAAGAGAAGAAAAAGGAAAAAGAAAAGGAGGTAAAAACCAGTTTTACTATCGCACCTGTTTTAGTTGATCGCAAAGTAGTATCCCCAGTGAACTCTTTGTTTTTATCCCTAAGCCTCCCTATAAAACAAATTAATTATAATGAAATAACGGTTAAAATCGATACAAATTTAATACAAAAATTTGATAATCAGGTAATTAAATACGATTTAAGTGAAAATACAATCAACCTAAATAAAAAATTGTCATTCAAAGACTCCGTAATAATAAATATAAACAAGGGAGCATTGATAAGCATATATGGTGATAGCATACCAGCACAGAAGGTGATCTTTACCCCTAAACAAGAAAGCGACTATGCGATATTGGCAGGTAAGTTGATAACAAAGAGAAAAGGTACACTTATACAGCTTTTAAACGATAAATACCAAGTCGTAAACGAAGCACCAACTACGGGACCCTTTTCTTTTACTTACGTCTCCCCCGGTACATATTATGTAAGGGTGGTAGTAGACAGTAACAAAAATGGCAAATGGGACCCAGGCAACTTCAAAGGTAAAATACAGCCTGAAGAAATTTACTACTATAAAGAGAAAATTGAACTAAGGGCCAATTGGGAGATAACTGATTTTACCTTCGCCTTTTAATCCACAAATTATGTGGGAAAGTAGGTGCAAAAGAAATTAATAAACATTGAAAACTTAGGTACGCTTCCGAAAAATTGAATAGAATGAATAAGTGGAAAATAGTTGTCCATTTATCCTTTTATAAACGGCCTAACTCACATTTACGAATAGATAGAAATAACTTGTGAATAAACATTGTCGATTGTTTATATAGTCATCAACCTACTAGTAAATAATAAATTATGAATTAAATTAATGTGGATATAACTTGGATAGCACTTAACTGCTTAACATTTGAATAAAACAAGAGAGGGGAAAACCTTTTTATCCACTTATAAACAGCCTTAATAGTTAATAATAATTTATATATAAATAAGTTTTAAATATAAAGGAAGTGGAAAACCAAGTCTCAAAAGGAAGTCAAGCTTATACACTAAGAAAACTTATTTTCTTAATTTTTTTATTTTTTAAAATTATTCTAAGCTCTACGCTGGGAATGTGTCAGGAAGCCCCCGATGATGTAGCCATTGCGCATGAATATTTTTTAAATGGTGAATACTCAAAAGCACAAATGCTTTTTGAAAAATTATCGAAGCAAGAAAAAAATCTTGCATTAATTTATAATGATTATACAAGCACTCTATTAGCTCAGAAGGATTTCAATACACTGGAAAAGTATATGAAAAAAGTTCTAAAGACTTTTCCTGCTAATCCGCAGTATAAAGCAGACAATTATATATTCCTTACTGAAATTCCCAATAAAGAAAGCGACGCCGAAAAGTTCTATAAAAATCTCGAAAATTCCTCCAAAAATGACCGCTTCGCGGTAAAGGTTATTGCAGACATCTTTATCAGAAAAAATAAGCTTGACAAAGCACTTCAACTTTTGGAAGCTACAAGAAAGGCTTCCGGTGATCCTTACCTTTTCAGCACTGAAATTGCCGGACTTTTAAAAATGACTGGCAATGAAGAAAAAATGATAGATGAGCTCCTGAACTTAGTAGTGAGAAGTCCTGATGAAATAGAAAATGTAAAAAATACCTTTCAAAATAACCTGAGCGACAAAAACGGTTTTGAAAAACTCGAAAATAAGCTCTATGAGCAAATTCAGGCGAATCCCGCAGAAATCGTCTTTAATGAATTGCTGCTCTGGCTTAACATTCAAAATAAAAATTTTTCTAAGGCATTGATGCAAGCCAAGGCTATCGACAAAAGGAATAAGTCTAATGGCTTTAAACTAATAGAGGTGGGCCGAATTGCTCTAGAGAACAAAGATTATAAAAATGCTATTCCATTCTTCGAGCAAGTGGTTAATGATTACAAAGGTACACCCAACTACCAGTTAGGCCGGAAGTTTTTAATAAAAGCTAAAGAGGGACTGTTGAAAACGACCTTCCCGATACAAGAATCCGCAATTAGATCGCTTATTACTGATTATAAAGTTTTGATAAAGGAATTTGGCTCCAATCAATATACAGCGGAATCTATGAGAGGGATGGCACTCCTGTACGCCTTTTATCTAGATGAGAAAGATTCTTCTATAACTATTTTGAATGAAGCAATAAAGGTATCAGGCAATGACAATACGTTCAAGGCTCGTGCTAAGATAGATCTGGGGGACATTTACCTTCTAAAAGAGGAACCATGGGAAGCCACACTTTTGTATTCTCAGGTAGAAAAACTTCAAAAAGACGAGACGTTGGGCCATGAGGCCAAATTACGCAATGCGAAGCTCTCCTATTACAAAGGAGAATTTGATCTGGCAAAGGCACACCTCGATGTTTTAAAGCTTGCCACGAGCCGCGAAATAGCAAACGACGCTATGGAGCTAAGCTTACTTATTCAAGATAATACCGCCTTTGATACAATAGGCGATGCATTGAGGGAATATGCCGCAATAGATTTACTATTATTTCAAAATAAGGTAGAGGAAGGATTGACGCGCTTAAATGGGTTGGAAAAAAACTATCCGGGTCATGCGCTTACGGACGAGATATATTGGTTGAAATCAAAGATATTTATGAAATCAGGCGATTTCGTAAAGGCTGCAGAATATTTACAAAAGATATTCTCTCAATATGAGAGTGGAATACTGGGAGACGATGCGCTCTATGAGCTGGGCGTGATCAACGAAGAAAAATTAAATAACAAGGAAAAGGCGATGGAATATTATCAGCAATTTTTAATAAAATTTCCAGGGAGCATTTTCGGTGTGGATGTAAGGAAGAGAATTAGAAATATGAGAGGAGATAAAATATAATACTTTTAGCAAGATACTCGTATATTAAAAAAAATTGTCAACAAATATGAAAGTGACTAGACTATTCGATTTACTTCAATACCAATTAGAAAATTTTCCAAAGGACGACGCTTTATGCTGTAAATCGGAAAGGGAATGGAAAAAATATGCTACTAAACAAGTTATTCAGAACGCAAATCGAGTTAGCCTTGCACTCTTAAAATCAGGCATAAAAAAGGACGATAAGATTGCCATTATTTCCCAAAATAGACCAGAATGGAATTTTATAGACTACGGAGCCCAGCAGATAGGCGCCGTGATCGTCCCAATATACCCTACTATAACAGTTGAGGACTTCAAATTTATTTTTACCGATGCGGAGGTGAAGATGGTATTTGTCGCGGACTATGAACTTTATACTAAGGCAAATGAAGCAGCGAAAAATATAACTTCCATTATTGGAATATTTAGCTTCAATGAGATAAGTGATATACCACATTGGACTTCGCTTACTAAAATCATCAATGAAGACGATACTAACCTATTAGAAACTCATAGAGCCA
>DASVUU010000394.1:0-10985 GCA_036386935.1 Cytophagaceae bacterium
CATTCTAACGGATTGAAATAGTCTATAAAAAACAAAATAAATATTTTATTTATATGAAAACGAAATTCCAAAAATCATTACTTGTTTGCGCTTACGCTGTTGTAATCCTTTTTGCAGCGTGCAAGAAAGAAAGCAACTCAGCAACTCCTGTTTCAGGCGAATCAGGAAAGTTCAGCTATGACTATAATGGAACCAATGTTGGTGCTAGCTCAAAAATACTTATAACAGGAGAGACCAAAGAACAAATATTACAGCAGATGTTCTATAGCGGGGCTTCTGGACATTATGGAGGCTACTCTTTTGAGGACACCTTGGAATATCTATCACTGGGGAGCACAAAAGTTTTGCAGAGCAATGACACAGTGAACTTATACATTAGAATGAAAGGTAATTTAAGCCTTTATCCATTGAGGGATGGCCTTACTATCCCAATTAAAACCATCTTGGAATCTGCCTTTTCCAAAGGAAATACCGCTTACCTCATCTTTTTAGACAGGAATAAGAAGATAGATGACGACTTCTCCATAACGTCTCAATCAGGAAGCTTATCCATTGAAAAGTATGATAAAGTTAACAGAGTAATCTCAGGAACCTTTACCTCTACTATCAAAGGTAAAAAGCAGGGATCCGAAACAATTATAACAATAGATATCAAAAATGGACAATTCTCTAACGTTACGCTCCAAGATTTAAAATAATCCAAATCTAAAGAGAAATTATTAAGTGCTAAAAAATAACTCAATGAAAGCAAAAAATATAATCCAATTAGTATTTATTGCTACCTCCCTCCTTCTCTGCATTTCCTGTAAAAAAGATGCACAACCTGCTAAGCCAGAGCAGGCTGTTAATCTATCTAACGGATATACAAAAACAAGTGGCAGAAACATCCTTGACGGCACCGGAAATCCTATTTATATTAAAGGTGTTCAAATTGAGGGATGGTTATCAGTTCCTTCGCACATGTGGGGTGCAGGCTTGTCAGGTGAAACAAAGATATATGAAGGTCTGACGCAATTGATAGGAACTGAGAAGGCAATGAATTTCCGAAAGGAAATAGTTAAAAATTTTATATCTAAAGACGATATAGCTGCCATAAAAAATTCAGGGTTTAATACAGTGAGAGTGCCTATCAATCATATTGCTTTGGACAAATATTATGACGGATGGGATGCACTTGACACTTTGGTATCATGGTGTGAACAATATAAAATTTACATTGTCCTTTCGTTACACAGCGCACCAAGTCCCCAGAGCACCTTGTTCCCTGCTGACTATGTATTTCCTGAACCTGTACTATGGGACGATGCCGGCAAGCGCACTGAAACAGTGAATTTGTGGAGAAAGATTGCCCTTAGGTACAAAGACAAAAAGATAATTGCAGCCTATGATTTGTTAAACGAACCCGATCCGCCTGTAGCCAAAAAAGATATATTTATATCTTTAAATAAAGAGATCATTTATGCCATCAGAGATGTGGACAAGGATCACCTCTTATTTGTCGAAGGAAGCTCTTACGCAAAGGACTTCTCCTACTTCAGTTCTCGCCTGCCCGACAATAATATTTGCTATGAATTTCATACATACAATTGGTTCGGAGAAAGTTTTGACAACCAGCTGCGGGATTTTCAAAATTTCTCCAAATTACATAACGTTCCTATTATTAACGGCGAGTTTGGTGCAGTGAGTAATAGCCAGGCGGCAAGCATAAGAAGGGAATTCGAAGACACGACACGACATATCAACGGTTGGGTATTCTGGGCATGGAAATCCTACTATCTAAGGGAGGGGGACTGGTTTGGAGGACTTCAAAATAAAGACATTCACTATTTGCGAGAATTTGATGTTTCCCCTGAATGGAAGAAAGTAATGAACTACGTTTCGGGAACTCTATTCGCTCCTAAGCCCACAGCCGAAGAGACCCTAGACGGAATGAATGATTTCATCAATAGAATAAAGCTAAAGAATACACAGCAGAACGATGATATCAAAAGGTCTTTGATCTATTAGATGTTTTATGGCGAAAACTAAGAGCATCAAAATTATAACTCATATAGCTTCATGAAAAATAGACTAATCACACTTGTGTTCCTGCACTTAGCTAACTGCCATTTGCAAGCCCAAGACTTACCGTCTAGTCCTTTTGGAAACTGGAAGATAGATCAAAAAGGCTTTCCCTGCTTCCAGTATACCATGAGCGAATACACGAATTCCAAAGCGAACTATAATACCTCGGAAGGTGTAAAAAACGACCATCTTCATGTGGTTGGCAATGAGAAAATCACTGCCTTTGCTTACAATCATGGCTGGGTAGAAATCTTCTCTGGAGAGCGAGGTGCACTGTGGCTTAACAAATATAAATTTTGGGAGAACCGGTTTGCTGGAGGCTACGGATTTCTCGAGGAAGGGAGTAATATTTATTCGCTCCGTTACCTCGATGTGCCCCTTCTGGCAAAATATGACAGAGAATTTGGAATCGGATATTTTCAAAAAACACTGTCTGTTAATAGTCTTAAAGTAAGCCAAAAGGTGTATGCACCAAATGCGAGCACCTCCACCCTTATCTCCGAGGTCACTATTACCAATTCCAGCAACTTGCAAAAGACCGTGACATGGAATGAGTACTGGGATGTCAGTCCAAAATATATTGGGGATAAGATTCCGGACAAGAAAGAGACTGATATCAATCAAAATTTTTTATACTCCACGACGCTTGAAGGCAACGTTCTAGTAGCGTCCACCCGCGCACAAAATCCTCCCGTCACCCGAAGCCAGAGAAGCAGGACTGATTACTATCCTCCCAAATTTTTTCTTGCTCCAGCAGATATAAATGTCCAAACCACATCTTTCGAGACCAAGAGATCTACCGCATTCAATAGTTCAACAGGAGGGTTTACCGGAAATCTATCAAATGGACTTATCAATAATGTTTTGGTTAAGGATGCTAATTCATGCTTGATAATAGGTCAAACAGTGACGGTACCCGCAAATCGAAGTGTTACCATTAAATTTATAGTGGGTTATACATTCGAAGAGAGTGTAAACAAAGAAATTGCACTTGCGAGAGAAGTAATGAATAGTTCCTGGGAGAGTCTTCCCAGAATTGAACTAGGAGATAATGGCGAATACAAAGCCCAAGAAGTGGAAATGATATGGCATGCCTATTATCTCAAGGCCCTCTCTAGTGTTGACGAATATTTCAAGGCAAGAATGATCTCACAGGGCGGGTGGTATCAATATGGAGTGGGCGCACAAATGGCAGCTAGAGATCCGCTGCAACACATTCTTCCTTCTATTTACCTTGATCCTGCTTTGGCCAAAGATGTTATAAAATACACACTGCAGGAAATGAATCCTAATGAGCGGGAGGGATATATTAAGTATGGCGTCCAGGGCGTAGGTTGGCTACTTGACTGGGATAATCAATTTACGTCTGATGTAATGTTGTTTCTATTCAATGCTATAACAGACTATATAAATGCTACAAAAGATTACCAATTCTTATCGGAGGTATTGTCTTATTATCCTAAGGAAAGTGGGAAAACGGGAACTGTAATTGAACATCTGAAATATGCATGGAACCATCAAGTCAAATATGTAGGAACAGGGCCAAACGGCCTAATCAAACTAAGAGATTCCGACTGGGATGACATTATGCACCAGCTTAATTGTGGTGATGATGTTTCATGTACGGAGAAATCAGAGAGTGTATTGAATACCGCCATAGCTACCTATGTATACCCAAGGCTTGCAAAGATGATTAGAAAAAACGGGGACCAATCGTGGGCCGACGAAATCGACAAAACAAACGAAGGATTAAAAGCCGCACTGAGAAAACAGTGGAATGGAAAATGGTTTACAAGAGCCCTCATCAATAAAGGCAACAGCACTAAAGTCATTGGTTCTGACCAGCTACATTTAGCTGCTCAACCGTGGGCTATTCTTAGTAATAATTTGAATACGGAGGAGGAACAAAATTTATTAAACACTATCCACTCTCAATTGACAGGACCTCTGGGTGCACGACTAGTAAACGACGGATCGTAGCAAGGTGGGGGCGCCTGGTTTTCTATGAAAGCGCCATTGGTAGAAGCCTATTCAAGACACAATCCAAGCTATGCCTGGGAGGAATTCATCAACATGACATTGTTTCAACACACAAAGAAATATCCCGATACCTGGATCGGTACGTGGAGCGGTCCGGACGGATATAGTGTAAACTTTTGGGATAAAATGGGTGAAACATGGTCTGTGCCTCTAAATTTGCAAGGATATGGCTATATGATGGACTTTCCTGTTGCGCTTACTCACGCGCATGCTACGCCATGGTATTGCCTCATTAATCTCATAGGAATCCATCCTAGTGAAAGTGGTTTTACATTAGATCCTAAACTTCCTACGAGCAGTTTCAAGTTCAAATCAGAACTTTTAGAATACACCAATACTGGAGTATCGACGACGTTCACTTATATGCCTAAGGCAAACGGGGAATTAGAATGGCGGGTTAGAACGGATAATATTGGAAGTATTGAGGCTGATGGAATTCCTGTGATGTGGAAAAATGAAAATGGGTTTGCTGTTTTCAAAACAATAGGTAAACAGGGTGAAAAAACAAGCTGGACGATAGAAAATAGTAACCTGGGACTTCCAGAAAAAGTAAATAGCAACCAAATTTCAATTCATCCGAATCCTGCTTCTAATAAGATTTCTATTAAAATTCCTAACCAAAACGAGTCTAGTGCAAAGGTCCGGCTCTACACATTGCATGGCCATTTGTTAGAATCATATCTAATGAAACATGGCAACCTCGAAATTGATATTAATGAATTTCCTAAAGGGTTATATTTGGTAGAAATTGAAACAAGGAATGGGATCTACACAAAGAAGATTTTAAAGGATTGAAATAGATACGCTGCGGCAGATTCTTTGCCTTCAAATTCTATAACATGAAAAAACACTCCGGTAAATAGGTGACTATGGGCTTAACTATTTTGCCCTAAAGACAATTAGGTTAAGAAATTGGAGCAACCGTTGTTTTAACACGAGCAATTTCCTACTTCAATCCTTTTGTTAGGGTGTGACAATTTATGCCCTTTCAGGATACCTCAAATCCAATTTCTTCAATTCGTCCACCAATATTCTAGCTATTAAATATTCCTTGTACCAATTCTTATCAGAAGGGATAATGTGCCAAGGAGTAATGTGGTTACATTTAGTAAAAATCATATTGTAGGCTTCCATGTATTTGTCCCACTTCTCAGAGGTCGCCATGTCGTTGTCGTTGTGTTTCCAGAATTTTTTAGGATCTGTTAGTCTTTCCTGTAACCTCTGTTTTTGTTCGTCCCTAGATATATGAAGATAGAATTTCAGTACTAGAGTATGATGGTCGCCTAAAAGTTTTTCAAAATTATTGATGTGCAAATACCTGTTTTCAACAACCGCATTATCGATCCACTGCTCAACTTTGGGAACTAATACATCCTCATAGTGTGAACGGTTAAAGACCTGAATCATTCCTTTAGCCGGTACATATTTATGTATTCTCCATAGAAAGTCATAAGACAGCTCTTCTTTTGAAGGTGCTTTAAATGCTTTTACGCTGCAGCCTAGGGGATTTATTCCACTGAATACTTCATTGACGGCGCCATCTTTTCCTGAGGCATCTAGGCCCTGGAAAACAACAAGGACGCTATATTTGCCCTGAGCATAAAGTACTTTCTGTAATTCTAGCAACTCCTTGTGTAAACCCTTCATCTCAACCTTGCAATCTTCCTTTTTTATTTTCTCGTCAGGAATCGTAGCAAAATTGGCTAAGGATATTATTTCAGCGTTAGAATGGTCCATCGTGTTTGTAGGTAAAAATCTAAATCAAATATATCAGGCAAGCGATCTTAAGTCAACGGGCACAAGGCGGGAAACACCCTGCTCGATCATGGTAATACCATAAATAACATCTGTACTGGCCATAGTTCTCTTGTTGTGCGTTACAATAATGAACTGAGACTCCGTAGAGAATTTCTTAATAATATTATTGAACTTGTCAATATTGGCATCATCCAACGGAGCATCTACCTCGTCGAAGATACAGAACGGCGCCGGTTTGATGAGGTAGATTGCAAATAGCAAAGAGATGGCAGTAAGCGTCTTCTCACCTCCAGAAAGTTGATTGATCGTAAGAGGCCGTTTTCCTTTGGGACGGGCTGTTATTTCAATCGCAGAGTCTAACGGATTGTTTGGGTCTACTAATACAAGGTCGCAGCTGTCTTCCTCCGTGAACAGAGATCTAAATACCTTGATGAAATTTTCTCTGATTTTATTGTAGGCATCCATGAAGGTGTCCTTTGCTACGACATCTATTTCATTGATTGTCTGTAAGAGACTCGCTTTCGCTTTTGCAAGGTCGTCTTTCTGTTCAGTGATGAACTTATTTCTCTCTTCAATCTCCTGGTATGCTTCCATAGCCATAGGATTTATCGGACCAAGACGTTCTAAGGTATTTTTATAGCTCTGGACTTTCTCTTTCAACTGTGGCTCAGATTCATTGAATGGATCTTCGCTGTCATCGCCGATTTCGTCAAGGTTTATGTTAAATTCTACAGATAACCGTTCCTTGATAGAAGTTAGGTGTAGTTTGTTTTCGTTTATCTTGTTTTGTAGTTCCTGAACAAGTACATCAGTATTTTCCTTTTGCTTACGTACTTCTCTGACTTCTTTCTCCAGTTCATCTATCACACCCCGAACAGAGTAGTATTCCTTTTCTGCATCGTTTACTCCAAGCTCAATGTTTTCTTTTTCTTTGTAGAATTCGATCAATTCATCGTCGCTGACGTCAGCGCTGTCAAGCAATTGTTTTACCTCATCTTCAGTCTTCTTAGCCTCCTCAATATTTTTTTGGATTCTACTTTTACTGCTGTCATAGGCTGCCTGCTTGTATTCAATTTCCTGCTGCAGACTTTTTATCTTATTGTCTTGTTGGTGAAAAAGAATGTTTTCCTGGTTGAACATAGACGAGCGCTTGCTCAACTCATTTGACTGCTCGGCCAGCTGCTCATTCAGCTCTTCCAATCTATCCTCCAAGCCCTCCAATTCTGACTTATGGTCCGCAGCCTTGGGGGTGGCTTCAGACAAATCATTCTGAAGTTTTTCTACCCTTTCTAAGATATCCTCCCGACGCAGGGCATTGCTTGAAAGGAGCGAGGCATATTGTTCTTGCTTGGTCTTTATGGTAATGTACTCCTGATTGATTGTATTGATTTCTTTACGAAGAGCCTCTATCTTATCTTTATTGGTGCTTTCTTTTAGGTGATAAAATTCCTTTTGTTTCTTTTCTAGATTTGTTTTGATCTCTGTCAACTCATCACCCAATGACTTTATTTCTTTGGATAATTTTTCTAAGTTCTTTACACGGCCAATTCTCTTTCCTTCAAATAAGCCTACGGAACCTCCAGAAATGCTATATCTCTTTTTGGTGAGTTTGCCGTTTTGGGTAATAAATATCGCAGCACTGTCATCAGGAAGCTCATCTTGCTGTTGAGTAACAACATAAACGTTATCCAAAACAAACTGAATTAGATGGGCATATTTCGGGTCGTACTCGACAATGGAAAGGGCAGAGACTGTGTTATTATGTTTTTTGTTTTCGGAAGGATTGAATTTTTCGAAAGCCGAAAGAATAAAGAAGTTTGCCTTGCCTTTCGCCGAGTCACTCAGTAGATTCACCGCTTGTAATGCCTGAGGTTCATTCTCCACGATATAGTAGTTCATGAAGGGCTCCAAAAAATTTTCTATAGCTAACCGGTATTTTTCGTCGCAGGTGACAACGTCCGAAAGGAGCGGGGTATCTTTTACCCAATTGGCATTTTTCTTCAAGAACTTGATCGCCTCAGGGTATCCTTCAAGGTTATCAACCATCGACTTCGTAAGGTTGAACTCATTCTGCCTGGCATCTAACGTTCTATTGGTTTGGGTAAGCTTTTCCCTTACTTGCTCGATTTCTTTTTCTAAGATTTTTACTTTTTCTTCGATTTCCTTTTCTTCCTTTGTCAGCTTATCGAATTGGTCATTTTTGGTTTTTAACAATGATTCTAATTCAGAAATTTTTACCTGAAAAGATTCAAGTGTGGCTGTATTGGAGTTTTCGTCAGAAGCTGTCTTTTCCAGCTCCTGTTTCAAAGTAGAAAGTTGTATAGAATATATTTCTATAGACTTGTTGAGTTGATAAACCTCTTCTTGCTTACTTCTAAATTTATTGTTTACAACGTTTACTTCTTCTTGCAACGCGTTATTCTTAGCCTTCTGTTCCTCGTATTCTTTCTTATAGATTTCTAGCCTTGTTTCTATTTCGGCAAGTATTTTATGTGAAGATTCTTGCTCGCTTTCAAGACTTTTTATGCTAAATTCTGCGCGTTCGTTGCTTTTCTTGTCTAAGTCTATTTGCTCTTGAAGAGAGTTGCTCTTATCGCTAAGGTAACGGTGACGTTCATTTTTTATCTTCTTCTCACTTTCGTATTGTCGAATCTTATTGACATGCTCGTTCAATGTTTTTTGGCGCGAGGCCAGCAGCTTTTCCTTGGTTATCTGTTCAGCCTTTTGCTTCTCCGCACCACTTTCTTTTTCGGTAATCTGAGTGGCATACCTGAGCCTTTTATCACTTTCTACTTCTAGCTGCTTCTCGAGGTCTATGTGATTTTCGTTTTGTTTTTTGATCGTTAGCCTTGCAAGCTGAATGCTTGACTTTTTATAATCTTCTTTTACCGCAAAATATTTTTCGGCTTGCCTCGCTTGCTTCTCAAGACTCTTAAGGTTTTTAGTAATTTCGAATAGAAGGTCGTCGACACGCTCCAAATCCTTGTCTGTCTCTTCTAATTTTTTGAGCGTCTGCTTTTTTCGGATCTTGAATTTTGAGATTCCCGCTGCTTCTTCAAATAAAGTCCTTCTTGAATTGTCCTTGTCATTGAGAATGTCATCCACCATTTTCAATTCTATAATGGCGTAGCTATCTGATCCTATTCCAGTATCTAAAAATAAATTTGTAATGTCTTTCAGACGGCAGGTTACTCCGTTGAGAAGATATTCACTTTCTCCAGAGCGAAAATACCTTCGGCTAATGGTCACGTGCGAATACTCTGTAGGAAGAAGATTTTTTGTATTGTTGAAAGTAAGTGAAACTTCTGCCATTTGCAGCGGCTTCCGATTCTTGGATCCGTTGAAAATTACGTTTTCCATTTTATCGGATCGCAAGGCTTTCGTCTTTTGTTCACCTAAAACCCACCTTATTGCATCAACTACATTCGACTTGCCACACCCGTTTGGACCCACAATGCCTGTGATACCTTCATCAAAATTGACGGTGACTTTATCGCCAAAGCTTTTGAATCCTTTTATCTCAAGTTTGCTTAGTTGCATGATTTGCCGAATTAATTACTAGGGTAGGATCAAATTTAATATTATTAAGAGAAACAAAATAATTGATGTGTTTAAAAAAAATGCTTACATTAAACCAAAGGCAAAAAAATAGGGCCAAATGGCCCTATTACATGAAATTAATAACCCTTAAAAATTAATTTCACAAAAAAATGCTTTTATTAAAATTTCAGAAAGCTTTTTGCCTCTTCCTTGATTTTTTCTTTGTCGGAACCAGAGCTAATATTCATAGATATTTTCCTTACCAAGACGCCGATGATTGCCTTCCTGAAGCCTAATTTATCGGCCAAATTAATGCAAAAATCAATTTCCGTTTCGTCGATTACTCCGTCAGCAAGCATCATCTGAACCATGTCAAATATCTGGTCGAAACGGTCCGAGTCATTGGAAGGAATGACCAGGTTCAGCGGTGAATTGTCATTTAGCAATTCATCAATTTCCTCTGTTTTAAAGTTATTCTTGGCGCCGATACTATATAACAGCTCCAGTTCTGATTCTGATATTAAGCCATCGGTCTTTGCTAACGCAATCAACTGACGGAAGTGAGATGTATCTTTTTTAGAAGTTCTCGGTTCAAACATTGTAAAAATTTTCATAGCGGTTGGTTTTTGAGTGAAAAATATCCTATACCAAATATAAAAAAAATTACATCTAAATTTCTACTGATTCTAAAAATAAATTTAAAAAATCAAAAGTATCGTACTTAAATACAATTAATTATAGCTAAAATTAAAATTGGCGATAATCTTTATTTTCCTAAATAATTCATAGCCTATATAGGAATAATTATATTATTTATTCCAGATGATCTTGTAAAGGTCACTCCTCCTGCTTTGCAAATTTCGCACTGTCCCTTGTGTTCTTATTTTTTTTAATAAATCTATATCCAAGTCAACTATCAAAGTGGTTTCTGCATTTGGGGTAGCTTCGGCAACAATGGCGTCATGTGGGAAGGCAAAGTCCGAAGGAGAGAAGACAGCAGATTGTGCATACTGGATATCCATGTTTTCAACACCCGGAAGATTACCAACACTGCCGGAAATGGCAACATAACATTCGTTTTCAATAGCACGAGCTTGTGCACAACGCATCACACGAAGGAAAGAGTTTTTAGTGTCCGTCCAGAATGGAACAAACAAAATATTGACCCCTTTTTCGGCTAATATTCTAGAGAGCTCAGGAAATTCTATGTCATAGCATACCAATATTCCAATTCGACAAGCATCTGTATCGAAAACCTGGAGCTTGCTTCCACCTTGCATCCCCCAGTAGCTAGCTTCGTCTGGAGTTACATGTAGCTTGTATTGCACGTCCCAGGTACCATCTCGCCTTAAGAGGTAGGACACATTATAAAGGCTATTGTCTTTGTACAAAGGCATACTGCCAGCGATGATATTGATGTTGTAGGAAAGTGCTAATGAGAGCATTTTTTCCTTGATTTCACCCGTAAATTCGGCCAATGCCCGTACCGCGTCTGAGGCGCTTTCTTTGTTAAAAGCAGCCATCAGCGGAGCATTGAAAAACTCAGGGAAGATTGCAAAATCGGCCTTGTAGCCAGATACTGT
>DASVUU010000395.1:0-7336 GCA_036386935.1 Cytophagaceae bacterium
GCAGCTCTTCATTAGTCGCGTGATGAAAGTATCGTTGTAATCCATCAATTGGCGTGGAGTTGTCCTCAACGGTATTATTAGGGTTTGTCCAGAAATCGTATTCCTTGAGTAAGTAGCTATAAGCGTTTCTAAGCCAAACAGTATCCTTTAGTTGTGGATATAGGTCTTTGACGATCATAGAAAGATATGGAGGTTGGGACCTATTATCTCCCCAGTCCGCGTTCGCATTCGGGATGAACTTATATTTGTCCATCATCCAAATTAGATTGTTCGCTCCTCCCTTTGCAAGCGCCACCTCATTGTGTGACAATAGGCCAAGTTGTGTAAAGTATGTATCCCAGTAAAACTGGATTCCACACCACATGGCAAAGGCAAAAGTATCGGGAAATTCGCCGCAGTCTCCACTATAGTTTTTCCAGTTGGCTTTTATGGTGTCATTAACCTGAGACCACTGGGCTTCGTACTTCGGAGAAAAATCAATCTTTTTCTGACAAAAGGAAAAAAATGGGAAGAGGACTAGAGATAGGATTATGACTTTTACTTTCATGTCGTAATATTAATTCATTTAGAAATGGTTTCTATAGGTGCGCCTAAAATAATTCCTCTGTTCAGGTAGTCTTTAGATCGCTTTTTTCCACCAATCATATCATATTTTCAACACCTTCCCTCCTTGAAAGTACTACCGGGTCAATGTCTAACGGTACCTTATTATCTTATCAATTATTGTCGGTGGAATTGGCCTATTGATTTGTCGCAAAGGCTGCATCATCTTTAACAAAGCAAGGCGGCCATTCGGTAGGTTTTCTCAAAAGTGGTGGAAATGAATATTTGAAGAGCCGTTTGTAAGACCAGCCTTTATCTTTGCCAGCGCTAAAAATAAAAAGAAAAGGCATGTTGAGCAACAGCCTTTTTCTAGCCTTGCGGCATAGTTAAACTAAAAAAAAATCCTTATTTGATAGTAACTTTTCTATTTAGAGCGCGGTACTTCCCTCTCTGTTTGCCGCCAACACTAGTTCCTTCTTTAACAGGAACCTCTACCTGCCTATCAATAGTGCAGTTCGCGTCACCTGCAACTAATGCATTTAGTTGATTGAGCGGTAACACGAGATTTTGCGAAGAAAGTGTATTTTGTATAAAAAGTTGGTAATTAGTTGCGTTCGCAGCGTTGGCAATGATTAAGCCTATTGTTTCATTGGCTTTTACTGGTTCCCCTATCCAAGTATAGGTGAAGCTTCCCGCCCTATTAATTTCCGTGATAGCTGGGTTTTCGATTGCTGGAGCTAAATTTACTTGATTGGTAAAAGTCTTCCGGGTTGAGTCTGTGTAGATAAAAGTACCTGCGGTTAACTTGCCTGCATATTCCTTTCTATAATAGGCAAAGGTGGGATCATAGGCCAGTTCGTCACCGTTAAATTTAATATTTGCTGGCAATGAAAGTTTAAGGTTTGTGCCGCCTACGTTGCTGAATTTAAAGATTGCTGAAGCGAATGTCTTGTCCTGATTAGCATCATAAAACAATTCATATTCGGTATAAATTTTATTCGGATTTACATCTTTGCTTTCCTCTTGGGCACATGAAGTTAGCAGTACGCTTAGAAACGCGATGGCAATAACAGAGAAAAACTGATTTTTAAATTTGATTTTCATAGGGGTTATTTTATTAAATGATTGAATTCGTAGCGAGATATTTTGTCTCTGATTTCTTTCGCTATATCATAAAAGACAATTCGCCGGTTTAATACGCTGCGTCCGCTGGAAAAAAATTTACTACAGCATTCATTTTGGAAGCCGCAATGAATTTTATTTGAGCTTGAGTCTAAAGCTTATTGTAATATGCTGCTCCTAATTTCGTCGAGCATGTTTTTCTTGCAAGCGACGCAGCGAATGTTAATTATTTTTTGTCCATACTATTAATGGATCGACAGGAGATTCATCACTAATTGCGTATTTAATTGGAACAGAGAAAATTACAGCATTTATTTCTAAGAGCTGGCTTTGGAGAAACTCCGGACAATATACATGCCCTTCTACCTCTAACCAGAGAAGAAATTGTCGAACAATTATTTTTAGCATCCAAGGACTATAAAGGCATTGCCTACCTCCCCTATCCTCTCAAGGAAAATCAATATGAAAAAGGAGTAAATGTCTTTCAATTAGTCTCTATGATCTTGAACTCTAAGAAAGATTTAGAAGAACTTAACGGGGAATGGTTATTTAAAATGGCTTATACTAAGGCAGTCCTTAGAGAGAAAATGACCTTCTTTTGGCACAATCACTTTTCGACCTCAGCCCCTTTTGCTTACATTATGCAGGCCCAAAACAATACGCTTCGCAAGAACGCTCTGGGAAAATTTTCCGACCTCCTCCATGCTGTATCAAAAGATCCTGCAATGATTCTATACTTAAACAATCAGGAGAATAAGAAGAATCACCCGAACGAAAATTTTGCTAGGGAGGTAATGGAGCTTTTCTCTTTAGGTGAAGGAAACTACCTAGAAAAAGACATTAAAGAAGCCGCTAGAGCCTTCACGGGGTGGACGGTGAATATGAAAGGCGAGTACGAGTTCAAAGAACTAGAGCACGACAAAGGTGGCAAAACCTTTTTTGGTAAGACAGGAAACTTCAATGGGGAAGACATTGTGAACATGATCTTAAACAAGAAACAGACTGCTTTATATATCACCGGAAAGATTTATCAGGAATTTGTCAACCCTAAATTGAACAAAGAAAGAGTTGAGGAACTAGCTGAAAGTTTTTACCAAAGTGGTTATGACATAAGCGGATTGATGAAAAAGATATTTTTGTCTGATTGGTTTTATGATGAAGAAAATATTGGCATTAAGATATGCTCCCCTGTAGAATTACTTGTGAGATATAAAAAACTATTATCTCTAGAATTTGAAAGCAATCAAACCTTGATAGACCTGCAAAATGCGTTGGGACAAACTCTTTTTTTTCCACCAAATGTTGCTGGATGGAAAGGTGGAACCAATTGGATACATAGTACCGCGCTATTGCTCCGTTTGAATCTCCCAGGACATATTTTGTCAGGTGAAGGTTTTAAAATATCCTCTAAGCCTGCTTTTGAAGAGAAGAATGAAATGGCTGAAAACTCGTCAAAAGCTATTCAAAAAAAACTAAAGGCTGATTGGTCTTCCATAGAGAATTTTTTTAAGAATCAAGATCAGGGAAAATTGACGGAGACCGTTCTAACTTATTTCATACAATGTAGTCCCAACAAAATAGACAAACAGCTCTTTCCCCAAGTATCAAACTCGGAGGGAATAGCGAAAATATGCGCGCATATCATGTCGCTTCCAGAATTTCAACTGATATAATATGAGTAAAACAAATAGACGATCGTTTCTCAAATATTCTGCACTAGCCTCTGGTTCTCTTTTATTACCTAACTTCCTGCATGGACTGGGCAAGGCGGACCAACTCAGCGTGAATGGAGGAAAGACTTTAGTGATCATTCAGTTATCAGGGGGAAATGACGGACTCAATACAATTGTCCCCTTCCGAAATGATTTATATTACAAAGCGAGGCCGAAGCTCGGCCTTAAGAAAGATGAGCTGATTAATTTGTCAGACGAGGTGGGGCTTCACAGGAATCTAAAGGAATTAGCAGGGCTTTATGATAATGGTGACGTGGCCATCATAAACAGTGTAGGATATCCAAATCCTAACCGTTCCCACTTCAAAAGCCTTGACATCTGGCAAAGTGCAAGCGATGCGAATCAAACTCTTACATCTGGCTGGCTAGGGAGATATTTGGATGCTGCATGTAATGAACATTGTATGGCACCGCACGCGGCGGTAGAGTTAGATGATACTTTAAGTTTAGTAATGAAGGGTAAAATAAGAAAGGGTTTGGCTTTTCATGATCCTGGCAATCTTCATAATCTTTCCACTTCTCCTATTATTCAAAAATTAGGATCTAATACATTAAAAGATCATGACAATCCAGCACTAGAATATCTGCAGAAGACTCTAATAGAAACCAATCAGTCAGTTGACTATATTTATCAGCATTCTAAGATTTACCGTTCAAAGAAAATTTATCCAGACCATCAGTTTGGTAAGCGCATGAAAACTATTGCTGAGTTGATAGGCTCTGGAAGTGAAACCAAGGTTTATTATATCTCTCTTCCCGGTTTTGACACCCACGCCTATCAAAAATACTTTCAAGGCGAGTTGTTGAAAGTCTATTCAAAAGCAATGTCTGCTTTTTGCGAGGATCTAAAAATGTGTAATCGATTCAACGATACTGTTATCCTTACCTTTTCTGAATTTGGAAGAAGAGTAGAGCAAAATGCCAGCAAGGGAACGGATCATGGGACGGCCAATAACATCATTCTAGCAGGAGGAGGACTTTCAGCCAAAGGCGTTTTGAATGAAATGCCGGACTTGGCGAACTTGGATCAAGGAGATCTTATCCACAAAGTAGATTTCCGCCAAGTCTATGCGACCTTGCTTGATAAAGTGCTGCAAGTAGATTCCCAAAAAATACTTGGACAACGATTTGAGCCAATCAACTTTTTAAAATCATAATATTTATTCAAATGAAAATAGAGACATTCCTGGTTATTGTTTACTTCTTAGCTTGCGGCCTTCCGTCTACCGCACAAGACTCTACTTCGCTCAGAACGTGGTATGATATGTCCGGGTCGGAACTTGTCTATTCTTTTGGAGAATTGTATAATAACGGCCAAAAGCTAGAAGATCAAGGCCGATTTACTGGTGCAATTCATCTAAATCATCAATCCCACTATGACTATACCAAATCATTTGGAATTTACACCGGTCTAAGCTTGATAAATGTTGGATTCATCCATAAAGTACCTCTGACCTCGGGAGACCAAATCTTGTTAAAGCAAAGAAGTTACAGCATTGGTATACCATTGGCCTTAAAATTTGGGAACATGAAAAATCGCACCTATTTCGCTCTAGGTGCATTTGTGGAATATATGTTTCATTATAAAATGAAAGTCATCTATCATGATGAAAAGATAAAGAAATCATCTTGGTTTCCAAATGAGGTAAATGGCTTCAATCCTTCGTTGTTTGCGGAGTTTCATTTTAAGAAAGGGTTTTATTTGAGATTCAAATACTATATGAAAGATTTTTTAAAAAATAATCAAACTGAGATAACAATACCTGGAACCGCAGAGACCGTAAGCTTTCGTCCTGAGAGAAGTAGTTTGGGATACATTTCAATAGGATGGGTTTTCAAGGCACGGAAGAAAAAACATGCTACCAAGTCTGAAATTTAATCATAATAACCTACTCGCATCACTTCTACATCTTTTGCAAACACCATGTCGTCATACAGCGAAGATTTTGAACATTGGTGGTTTTTATATTTTCAAATAATCTACCTCCTAGCTCTTGAGTGTAGTAGAGGAGCATTTCTTCAGTTACCAGGAAACGCTCTGAACCGTCTGGAAGGTGATACCTACCCTCACCTAACGGCTCAACAAGATGCTCGATACCAATATTGGAGGCCAACCTTATAAATAGATAACCGCCTGGTATCAGAACACGCCATATGTCCTGGAGCATCGCATCAAAGTGATCTTGGTTTCTAGCGAAATGCAGCACAGCACTACAAATAATTAAATCAAAAGAACCATTTTTATAGGGTAGGCTTTCTGCTGGAGCAACCTTAAAATTCTCGGGCGGGTTGCCGGGTGCAACCACATTATTTAGAGCTTGAACTTCTCCTACTGCCCACGGATCCAGGTCAACCCCATATACGTTGAACCCGTTTCTCAAGAAGTACACAAGGTTTCTTCCGCTTCCACATCCGACGTCCAATATATTTTTACAATGGCCAAATCGGCCCTTTAATAATTGGTCAAAAAGATAGATGTCTATGTTTCCGAATTGGTTTATTAAATTATTTTCCATGAGAGTTACATTTAATTAACCTTTAGGTGAGTCAATGTTGAAAAATCTAGATTTCTGTTGAAACTCCTTGGGTCCTAACCCAGTGTGTTGCTTAAAAAACCGTGTAAAATAAGAGGCATCTTCATACCCTAATTCGTTCGCGACGATGCTAACGGTCACATCCTGATTTATAAGGAGGCGCTTTGCTTCTACTAAAATTCGCTCTATAATGAGGTCGCTGGTAGCTTTATTAATTGTTTCTTTGCAAATCCTGCTCAAATGGCGAATGCTCATATTCATAAGATCAGCATAGTCACTGGCATTCTTTTTTGATTTAAAGTTTAAATCAATGAGCTTTTGAAGTTGCTTGACCCTTATGTAATTGGTTCCCGACTGAGCCCCCGTTGAATTTTCAGAATACTCTCTTGCGATCTCAATATAAGCCAGGTCAACGAGACTGCCTAGCCTGGAGTTTCTATAAAGCGCATCTTCCGCATATTCCCTATTGATTTCTTTGAATAAATACTCTACCCGTCGCAAAGGCTCATCTTCTAAATAAATCACAGGATAGTTTTGACGAAGGTAGAAAAAAGGAAAATCCTCAACGTTACGACTTATAAAGATACCGTTATAGAACTCACTCGAATGAAAAAAGACGTATCCCTCGGCATCTTCCGACAGTTTCCAACAATGTACTTGTCCAGGATTAAGGAGAAATACAGTTCCAGGCTTCACGGAATAAGAATTGAAGTCTATCTGATGCTCTCCAGATCCTTTTAAAAAAAGGATGGCAATGTAAGTACTGTGTTTGTGAGGTGTATTGATAAAATGATGGCTATTCAGATGAGTCGACAGCCGGTTGGAATAGAATGAATTGAGGGAATTGTTCGAGAACTCCGTTATTCCATAAATGGGCAATAATTCCATGGTACAAGTATATAAAAAGATGTCCTCTTTATCCTAATAATTGATACATATAGACACCAAATATTGGCAAGGGGTAATTAATTTTACATGAAAGAAGTATACGAAGAGGCTCAGGCATATAATACCCAATGTCTTTGTTATCCTATTAATTGAGACGATACTGAAGCACTTTTAATACCAACACGATGTTTAATAATTATCTAAACCACCAAATTATGATACTTTCTATATTAAAACTAAAATGCCCAAGATGCCATCAAGGGGATATCTTCGCCAATAAAAATCCTTTCAAGTTTAGTACCTTAAGTAAGATCCATAAAAATTGTAGCTGCTGTGGACAAGACTTTGAACCCGAGCCGGGATTCTACTTCGGAGCAATGTATGTAAGCTATGGATTGGGGGTCGTATACTTTCTTCTGTCCTTCCTTGTATTTGACTATTTTTTGCATTTTCAGGGATGGCTCTTTTTAGGAATCTACATTACTTCTTTGCTTCTACTGTGGCCAGTCATCTTTAG